>NZ_JAGQDB010000087.1:0-9289 GCF_024346495.1 Cyanobium sp. A1C-AMD
CACTCAATCCCAAAACCACTAAATAACCAAATTTGCCACCCCTTGCTCTGGGGGGTGGGGCTCACGGCCGCTGACACCCTGTTGCTGCTGGCGCTGCAGCGCATCGGGATCCGTCGCCTTGAGGCTCTTGTGATCGCCTTGGTGGCATTGGTAGGCGGCTGTTTCGCAGTCGAGATGCTGCTGCTCCAACCCAATTGGAGCCAGGTGGGCCTGGGATTCATTCCCCAGGCCGCGAGCCTCAGGGACGGGCAGCAGCTGTTTCTGGCGGCCGGGATTCTCGGGGCCACGGTGATGCCCCACAACCTCTATCTGCATTCCTCGTTGGTGCAGTCCCGCCGCTGGAGCGGCGGCCAAGTGGCGCAGCGCAGGGCCCTGGCTTTCAGCACCTGGGACACCCTGATCGCCCTCAGCCTGGCCTTTCTGATCAATGTCTCGATCCTGGTGCTGGCCGCCGGCAGCTTCTACGGACGGCTACCGCAGCCGGTGACGGACCTGAGCGAGGCCTACCGGCTGCTGACGCCGATGCTGGGCACCTCTCTCGCCAGCGTGCTGTTCGGGGTGGCCCTGCTGGCGGCGGGACAGAGCTCGACGCTCACCGCCACCATGGCCGGCCAGATCGTGATGGAGGGGTTCCTGCAGATCCGGCTGCCGGACTGGAAACGGCGGCTGCTCACCCGAGGCCTGGCCCTGATCCCGGCGATGGCCACGGTGATCCTGTTCGGCGAGCGGGCCACCACGAATCTGCTGGTGCTGAGCCAGGTGGTGCTTTCGCTGCAGTTGCCCTTCGCGGTGATCCCGCTGGTGTGGTTCTGCGGCCGCCAGGGCCTGATGGGCGATCTGAAAGCACCGCTCTGGCTGCAGGCCGCGGGCTGGATCTGCGCCAGCGTGATTGTGCTGATCAACCTCTCGATGCTGAGCGCGGTGCTGCGGGGCGTCTGAACCGTTGACAACGGCAGCCTCTTTAGTCCCATGACGAGCAAAAAACACTGGGACACGATCTGAGCATCCAAGGCCACTGAGTCGTTGAGCTGATGCCAGAGGCACCACGGTGACCAAGCGACTGGATGCCTGGAGCATTTCCCACCACAAGCTGCAGCAAACCGCGCTCCAATCCCACGAGTGCGGAGACACCGATCAGGGGCAACACGCCCCAGGGGAAGCGCAGCAGCAGGGTCAGCGACATGAAGATCAGGAAGACTGCAAGGGCATCGAGCTGGCCAGTGTTTTCCCCATTTGGGCCTGCTCTGATGGCTGGTCAGCGACACCAGGTCAGCGAGGTGCTGGACTTCTGGTTCGTGCAAAGCCGGCTGCGCCAGTGGTTCGCCAAGGACCCGGCCTTTGATGCCCTCCTGCGGGAACGATTCCTGGGCCTGACACGGCGGGCGATCGCCGGTGAGCTCGATGCCTGGAATGAAGAGCCGTCCCGAGGCCTGGCGCTGGTGCTGCTGCTGGATCAGTTCCCGCGCCAGTTCTGGCGCGACACCGCCATGGCCTTCGCGGGCGATCTCCAGGCCCTGGCGCTGAGCCTGATGGCTGTGGAGCGCGGCCGGCTGGAGGCCGAAGACGAGCAGGCAAGGCGGCAGTTCTGGCTGATGCCGCTGATGCATTCGGAAGACCTGGCAGAGCAGGAGGCGGCACCTGCCGCTGTTCGAGCGGTTCAGCGATCCCCGCACCGCCGACTTCGCCCGCCAGCACCGGGATGTGATCGCCCGCTTTGGCCGCTTCCCCCACCGCAATGCTGCTCTGGGGCGGGTGTCGAGCGCGGAGGAGCTGGCCTTCCTGCAGACGCCGGGCTCCCGCTTCTGAACCGGCTCAGCGTTCAGCCGGGGAAGGCGGTGGCAGCCACTGGGGCGCGCAAGGCTGCCAGCCCTGCTGGCGCTTCTGGGCCCAGAGCTTGATCGCCTGCTCTCGCGTCAGCTCCCTGCGCTTTTTGAGCAGCGGCGGCTCACCGCCGGTCATCACCTCCCCGAAGGTCACCTCCAGGCTCTGACTCCAGCGGTCGTAACGCATTGGCCTGAAGTGCAGCACCTGGCGACCGTCGCTCAGCCAGCCTTCCTGGGGCGAGAGCGGCGGTCGCTTCCGGTCACCGACGTGCATGGGCCGCTCAGGCCACCTCCGGCGCCCAGCCCTGGCTCCGGGTCATGTCGTCGGTCCAGCCCTGACAGCGGCTGGTGAGGTGCTCACCATGGGCGATCAGACCCTGATGCAGCTGGCAAGTGAGCACCGGGATGCAGTTCACTCCCGCGTGGTGGCGAAACCAGTGGCAGGTCATGCAGACCTTGCGGCTGCGGGTTTTGAGCAGCACCTCGCTGTCGAGGTAGGGCCACTCCTCGATCGGGGCTTCAAGCCTGGCTGCCAGGGCTGCCGGCCGGGACAAGGAGACGCCCATGAACCACTCAAGATGCGTACACCTGTACTAGCGCGGTTGTCTTGGTCTGGCTTGCTCAGCTCGTCCGCTTCAGGGGCAGGATGCGCACCCGCCGCCGGCGTTCATCGGCGACCACCAGCGCCCCTTGCTCGATCTCGGCGCCATAGGTCTTGAGCAGTGACAGCACCAGCGTGCCGATCGCCTCGGGCAGGACATTCAAGCAGCGCACCTGAAGCACGCTCGGCCCATCGGCACCGCTGAGGGCCAGCATCGTGCCGAAGTCCAGGTCGTGCGTGAAGACGGCGTAGCTGTTGGCGATCGCCCACTGCATCAGGACCGTATCCGGTGCCCTTGGATCGCCCACCTCCGACCAGTGCACGGCTTCATGACCTGCGGCCCGCAACAGGGGGATCCATTCGGTCGAGAGGTTCATGTCGACCAGGAGCCTGGCCATCAGCTCAGGACCAGCGCCTCTTCTCGCTCTTCCATGCGCCAGGCGGCGTACGCCAAAGCCTCATCGATGTCTGCCGCTTCCAGCTGCGGGTAGGCCTGCAGGATCCGCTCGCGGCTGCTGCCGCTGGCGATCAACCCCACGACCGTGCCCACCGTGATGCGCAGCCCGCGGATGCAGGGCTTGCCACCCATCACGGCGGGATCGTGGCTGATGCGGGGAAACGCCATGGGCCAAGCGTAGGCAGAAGCCGCCAACTTGCCCCCTTCAGGAGAGGGGCTGGGCAGCTCAGCCGGACTGAAGCTGGTGTTGCACCAGGAACGTCTCAATCCAGTCGTGGTGGCACTTCTGGTTGATCCGATCGGCGATCGTCACCGCCTCCTCGGGCACCTGGAACCGCTTGCGGAAGGCCC
Organism: Cyanobium sp. A1C-AMD; assembly: GCF_024346495.1. Classification (NCBI taxonomy): domain Bacteria; kingdom Bacillati; phylum Cyanobacteriota; class Cyanophyceae; order Synechococcales; family Prochlorococcaceae; genus Cyanobium; species Cyanobium sp. A1C-AMD. The sequence continues at coordinate 3,233 of NZ_JAGQDB010000087.1, forward strand.
GGGTGAGGCTCTCCAGCTGGGGGCGGGGGAGAGCCCGCAGCGTGCTGTGGAGGTGCTGGATCGTCTCGGCATCGAGGGGGATCTGGCCGCAGTCGGCGTGGGCTGATGGCGGTGGCGTCGGGTCCGTGGCTTGGGTGCGGCGCTGAGCAGCGGAGGCAGCGGCGGCGGCGGGAGAACCAGCCTCCGGCCGGCTCAGACAAGACCGCTGCCCACCAGGCCGCTGGGCCCCATCACCCTGGCCCGCTGCACTGCTGACCTCCCGCTGGCGCTTGTCATAGAGGGCAAGGCCAAACGGGTTCCCGAAGGTCATCAGGGCCCGCTTCATCGCGTCGGTCTCCGCCTCCTTGAGGGCAGATTCATGGGCCTGCCCCAGATCGACGTCGATGCCGTGACCGGCACCGCTGCCCTCCCGAATCAGGGGTGTCAGCCCACCGGCGGTGACGGTCACGCGGACGCGGGCGGTGTAGGTGACGCCCCAGCCGGGCTTCTGGTCCCTGCCGATCGAGCGTTCGGCCTGGGCGACGCAGCGGACCGCGATGGTCTGCCGCTGCCAGCCATCGAAACCAAAGATGCGGTTGGCCTCAGCCACGGCGAACCACCCCTCGACATAGGCGACCTTCCCGCGGCCCTGCTCCCGCTGGCGGACGTTGGCCCGATCGAGCGGGGCGGAGAGCGCCGCGAGCTGCTCGGGGGAGAAGCCGGCAGGCGGAGCCTGGGGGGCTTCCTGTGGTGGTGAAGGTACCGAGGCTTTTGCTGGAGCCTCCTCGGCGCGGTCAGTTGAGCGGATCAGCTCCAGGGCCGAGGGCGGCCTCTGGCTCGGTCGAGGAGGAGCGGGGCGGCTGGTGGTGCGGGCCCCGTTGGCGGAAGGAGCGGCGACGGTCATGGCGATGGAAGCGAAAGGGTGTGAGGAGGGGAGGGGGCCCCAGCTGCTCAGCCAGGACCCGAGTTGCATGGGGCATGTGCCCCGCTCAACAGATGCGCCAGGAGCGGCGGGAGAGGAGCTGGGCGCCGGGGATGAGCTGGCCGGCTTTGAGGGCGTCCTTGATGGCGGCCTTGTCTGGCTTGCTGGTGGTGGAGAAGCTCAGCCACTGGGAATCGAGGGCGTCCTCGTCGTCGATCTCGACGGCCTGGGACTTGCGGGAACTGAGCTCGTGATTCGGAAAGGAGAACCGGGTGGCGGTGGGCCGCAGCCGGGTGAGGACCAGGACCAGGGAGTCCTCGAGGGCGTCGGCCCGGGAGGCATCGGATCGAGAGAGCTCAGTGAGACGCTTGGCCTGCTGCTGGCGGTAGGCGGCCTGACCGCGCAGGTGCTCGATCACCCAGCAGGTGGCATCGGCCTTGGCGGAGAGGGCCGCCTTGTTGCCCTCTTCTGCCAGCAGGGCGGCCTCAAGCTCGGCGAGGGCCAGGGCGCGCTGCTCGGGGTCATCCGTTTCCAGCTGCTCGGCCAGCTGGCCGATGGCGGTGGTGAGCTCCTGGGCCTCGATGCCCAACTGCCAAAGGGAGCCGGAGCGCTGGAGGGAACAGGCAGGACCAGAGGTATCCGGGGGCGAGGCAGGGGCGGCAACGGTGGGGATGGTGGTGAGAACAGCCATGACGGTGAGAGAAGGGATAGGGAATGGAGCAGGAGGCGCCACAGAACGCCGAAGGGGGTGATCAGGAGCGGGGAACACCAGGCGGAACGGCCCAGAGCCCGGCCGACGTGCTGACCTCGGCCACCGAGATCGGCACCGGCGAACGGAAGGCCATCCGGCGGGCCTGCTGCACGAGCGAGGCGGTGCCAAGGCCACCTGGGAACGCCACCACCAGCACCGAGGCGATCGAAACCGGGGAGGTGTGGGCCACGGCCCGGGCAATGGCCTGCTCGAGCAGCTCCCGATTGCGGATCGGCCCGGCCGCCCGGCCATGCCGCTCCCACCTGGCAGGCATCACCACGGACGACCAGCCCAGCTGATGGGCCGCGCGGCCAATGGCGGCATCCGCACCACGGGCTCCGCCATGGAGCAGCAGATGCACCAGCCGGCCGCCGCTGCGGGCCAGCAGCTCAGCCGCCACACGCTGATGAGGCCAATCCAGATCCCGGCCGCCCCCGGCGGCGATCACCAGAGAGCGAGCCGGGACAATCTCCGGCCGCGATGGAATACATAAAGCCATGGATTCAGTTGCCAGAAAGGACAACTGATCGGGGCATCACAACTGCTCAGCGATACGCAGGGGTGATGGCGAGACCAGGGGACGAGGTTGCCGCCGGCGATGGGCTCAGGGCCTTTGGCGCAGACTCCATCTTACCAGAACGCTTGCACTATTAACCCGGCAAAAGCCAGCTGCAGCCCTGAATCTGACCCAATCTCCTTGGGGCGCCGCTGAGTCAGATCCTCCTGTTCGGCCATTACCTGGGCCCAGGACTTTCAGGCTCTCCAGCAACATCAACCGGCATCAGAAAATCCCTGGCACCGCAGCCGCGGGAGACACCTTCTGCCCCACACCCATGCCCGGAGGGCAGCGGAGGGCGGCGGCGGCTGTCTGACGTCAGCCACGGCACCGCCGTGGCAAGTTCAAGACGGCCGCCGCTGACCGAAGCGTCTTGTCAGCGCAGCCAGGTGACGCCGCCATGCCGGCTGCGATGGCAAGAGCTCTGTGGACAGAGTGTCAGAAACTCGCGTAGGCTTCTGACACAACAGAGCACAACAAGACCCGCCGAAGTGCCATGGCCGTGCTGAGCGAGCAGATCCTGGAGGCCGCGGGCAAGCGCCCGGAGGGATCCCTGCTGGCGGCCAAGCAGTTCCTGGCGCTGGGCAAGCGCGATGCGGTGGACCAGGCCCTGCGCCGCCTGGCGGCTCGCGGCCAGCTCGTGAAGATCACCCGCGGCCGTTACGCCCTGCCCGTGCGTAGTCGCTTCGGGACCAGGCCACCGTCTCCAGAGGTGGTGATCGCCCAGTTCAACCAGGAGGGTGGGCAGCAGTTGGTGAGCAGTGGTGCCGCCGCGGCCAACGCTCTCGGCCTCACCACCCAGATGCCCGTGCAGCAGACCTATCTATCCCGCAGCCGCAGCCAGAAGCGCTACGCATTCGGGAAGCAACAGGTCACCATCCGCCCTGCAGCAGCCTGGAACTTCCTGCTGGCCGATCGCCCGGCCGGCCAGGCGATCCGTGCCCTGGCCTGGCTTGGCCCTGATCAGGCCTCAGAAGCACTGCCGCAGCTCCGAACCGTGCTGCCGCCTCAGGAGTGGGAAGCCCTGCTCTCCGTCCGTGCCGAGCTGCCCCTGTGGCTGGCGGAGCTGCTCAGCGAACAGGCTCAGGAGCCTCTGGAGGCTCGTGGCTGAGTCCTGGTTTGCCCTTGCCGAAGCGGACCAGAAGGAAGCCCTGGCGGTTGCTGCGGCCGAATCCGGTTGGCCTGCTTACCTGCTGGAGAAGGACATCTGGGTGGTCTGGGCCCTGCAGATCCTTGGGGCAGACCAGCAACTTCTGCGAAGCCTCACCTTCAAGGGGGGCACCTCACTTTCCAAGGCCTACGGGTTGATCAATCGCTTCTCAGAAGACGTCGACCTCACCCTCAACATCCAGCACCTGTGGCCGGAGGTCGACCTGGCACCGGCAGTCAACCCAAGCCAGGCCGACAGGCGCCGTAAGGCCGCCGACAGCAAGCTCAAGCAATGGATCAAGGAGATCCCTCTGCCACTGCTTCAGGGGGCAGCCGCGTCCGCAGGACTCCCGGTGGAGCTGACGCTGAAAGCAGAGCAACCAGGGCGCCGGCTGCCACCCACGATCGTTCTTCACTACTCACCTCTGATCGAGGCGCCAAAGGGCAGCTCCGGTTATGTGCGTCCCACGGTGCTGCTGGAGTTCGGTGCGCATTCCACCGGTGAACCGCATGGGCCGATGCCTATCACCTGCGAAGCAGCGACCCATCTGGGGATGCTCGACTTCCCGTCTGCCAGGCCACTGGTGATGGATCCGAAGCGCACCTTCTTGGAGAAGGCCGCAGCGATCCATGTCTCCTGCCGCAGAGGCCGCTGGGGCAGCGGGGAGGGCGACCGCTACTCACGGCACTGGTATGACCTTGATCGCCTGGCCCGTGCAGGCATCGCGGAGGCAGCCATCGGCGACCGTCTTCTCGCCGCAGAAGTAGCTCAGCACAAGGAGGACTTCTGGCACGTCACGGATGCCGAAGATCAGCCCATCGACTACCACCAGGCCCTCAGCGGCAACCTGCAGCTGATACCGACCGATGCCGCCCGTCAGGCCCTGGAGTCGGACTACAGGGCCATGGTCGACTCGGGGATGCTGCGCGGAGAGTTCCCAGGTTTTGCGGAGCTGCTGGAGCAGATCAGCGAGCTGGAGGAGCAGTGCAATGCCATTGCTCGATCCACCGCCTGACGAGGGGACCTCATACAGCAGGGGAACAGCTGGTGCCGCAGCAACCTCCCTCTCCCGCAGCGGTTCAGCAAGGCATCGAACTTCACCTGCTCCTGCCGGGCTCGGTTTCGCAGGCACTACCGGATCGACACGACCGAGTTGGTCTTCACAGCAGGGCTTCCAGGTAGGGCGTCATCACCCTCTGCATTCGCTGTGTCTTGGCCTGACGCCAGAGCTCATCGACATTCAGTCGCCGCTGACTGATGGCATCCCGCAGGGCTTCTAGAACCGGCTCCATGCCAAGCCGATGGCGATGGCGGAAGCAGTCGACCAGTGTTTTCTCCACTCCGTAGATCGGCAGGCGGATCGGACCGGAGCGGTGCGTTTCCAGCTGCAGCTGATGCAGCGCTGGCTGCACTTGGATCACCTTCAGCTGTGGGACCTGGAGGGTGGGGCGATGGGTGCCCCGGGGCAGGCTGATCCAGACACTTCGGGGCTGCTGCGTTCCCAGGCTGTGTAGTCGCAGGGCCGTGAGCAGACAAAAGACCGCCTGGGGCACCCGCTTGGCGACGATCTCCAGATCGATGTGCTCGCGTACGGCTGCCGCTGGCAGGCCGTAAAGCCCCCGCTCCAGCCGCGTGAGCTGGCCGCTCTGGCATAGCCGCGCCAGGGTCGAGCGATCGACACCGGCCGCGGCAGCCTCCTGGGTCCGCAGGATGCCGCGGCGACGGACGAGCGCCAAAGCCGTTTGTTGCCTGCTAAGCAGGGGCTTCATGCACCCATCGTGCGACAAAACCTTCGCACCTGCTTTTAGAGGGGGTGCTCTTGTCGCAGAAGTGGTGGTCGCGGCATTGCGTTCTGGTTGGAACGGGTTGGGTGCCTGGTCCGCCAGGCGCCTTCAAAGAGGCTCAGCGCCTTCGCTGAGGATCGCTAGATAGGCGTCGTAGGCAAAGAGGCGGTTGCGCTGCCCGCCGGTGATCTCCCGCGCAATGCCCAGGTCCACCAGGGTCTCTAGGGCCTTGGCTGCCGTGGGGAAGCTCAGGTCGCAGACGGTGCTGAGCTGTATGATGCTGTTGAGCGGGCGCCGGCACAGAGCGGCAAACACCTGGCGAACGCTGGGGCCTGAACGCCCCAGGCCGCTCAGGCGAGCCTCATCGGCGCGGAATAACGCCAGCAGCCGGTGTGCGGTAGTGACGGCGGCCGTCGCGGTGCTCTCGACGCCTTCCAGGAAGAAATCAATCCAGGCTTCCCAGTCGCCGTTCTCGCGGATGCCATTGAGGAGTTCGTAGTAGCGGCTGCGGTGCTGCTTGAAGAACAAGCTCAGGTAGAGCAACGGCTGCTGCAGAACCCCGGCATCGATCAGCATCAACACGATCAGGAGCCGGCCCAGGCGACCGTTGCCGTCCAGAAACGGGTGGATGGTTTCGAACTGCACGTGCGCCAGAGCGGCCCGGACCAGCACCGGCAGGGCATGGGCTCCGTCAGGCGTGCCATGGATGAAGTGCTCCAGCTGCCCCATGCACGCCTCCACCAGTCCCGGGGGTGGCGGCACGAAGCTGGCGTTGCCGGGGCGGGAGCCGCCGATCCAGTTCTGACTGCGGCGGAACTCCCCAGGCAGCCGGTCGGCTCCGCGGCTCCTGGCCAGCAGCCGGGCGTGGATCTCCCGCAGCAAGCGGGAGGAGAGGGGGAAGCCCTCCCGCAGCCG
>NZ_JAGQDB010000088.1:0-9067 GCF_024346495.1 Cyanobium sp. A1C-AMD
GGCAGCCGTCCTCTGTGTGCGCGCCAGCCGACCCATTGCTGATGAGCTACGCCCGCAGCTGGTCCCTCAGCGAGCCCTACCTGATCAAGCCGAAGCAAGTGGCTACAGAGCCTGTCTCAGTAGGCAGTGGCCAGGGAGGTTCCCTACCCCTGCAAGCTGTAGAAGCAAGGATCGGTGCTGTGATCAGCATGGGGCCGGAGCTACCGAGTTTTCTGCAGCGAACGGCCTGAAAACTGCTTTAGCGATACAAGGTTTAAGCGCAAATATGCGACGTTGTGTCAACCAATACCTTCCCAGGGCCCATAGCCCGGCAGCGTGGTCTGATCCAAGGGAGAGGGGAGCATGGATGCCGCAGTGAATCGCCGCCTAACCGTTGCTGTCAGCTGGGCTTTGGCCCGCCGAGCCACCCTCGACGCCCTCGAACATTTCGAAGAAAGCTTTGCGGTCACGGAGGAATTCCGAGAATGGCTGCTCTGCCTGGAAGAGCACCCGGAACTCCTTGCCGCAAGCGTGTTGATGGTGCCAAACGACCTGGGCCAGGGAATCCGGCCCACCAGCGACGGCATCCTGGAAATATGAGCCAATTTGAGATGCAAATCCGCAGCAGATTGCACTCAATTCTAAAGCAAATCTAAAGACATTTGCGCCCGAGGTGTCGGACCCTTCCTCCAAGCTGCCGCGCCGATCTCCTAGGCTCAACTCATAGTCAATCCGCTTAAGCAATGACGGTTTCGGGGCTTTCGGTCGAAAACCTGGTGATCGTGGGTTCAGGACCTGCTGGCTACACGGCCGCCATTTACGCCGCCCGGGCCAATCTCAGCCCTGTGCTGATCACGGGCTTCCAGGACGGTGGCATCCCTGGCGGTCAGCTGATGACCACCACCCACGTTGAGAACTTCCCCGGCTTTCCCGACGGGATCATGGGGCCGGAGCTGATGGACAAAATGAAGGCCCAGGCAGTCCGCTGGGGCACCCGTCTGATCGAGGCCGATGCCACGGCGATCGACCTGTCCCAGCGGCCCTACCGCATCACTGCCGAAGGCCAAACCATCGAAACCCAGGCCGTGATCCTGGCCACCGGCGCCAGTGCCAACCGGCTAGGGCTGCCAAGCGAGGAGCGCTTCTGGAGTCAGGGGATCAGCGCCTGTGCGATCTGTGACGGCGCCACACCCCAGTTCCGTCAAGCCGAACTGGCCGTGGTGGGTGGGGGCGATTCCGCCTGTGAAGAGGCTGTTTATCTGACCAAATACGGCAGCCAGGTGCACCTGATCGTGCGTGGCGACAAGCTGCGGGCCAGTGGCGCCATGGCCGATCGGGTGCTCGCCAACCCCGCCATCACCGTGCATTGGAACCGCCAAGTGGCCGATGCCAGCGGTGGCGACTGGCTCGAAGCAATCACCCTGACGGATCCCAGCAGCGGCGCCAGCGAGGAGCTGCCGGTTAAGGGACTCTTCTACGCCATTGGCCACACCCCAAACACCCGCCTAGTGCGGGGCCAACTGAAGGTTGATAGCCACGGTTACCTTGCCACCCAGGCAGGCCGCCCCGAAACCAGCTCGGCCGGTGTCTACGCCGCTGGCGACGTGGCCGATGCGGAATGGCGTCAGGGCATCACCGCCGCTGGGAGTGGTTGCCAAGCTGCCCTGGCCGCTGAGCGCTGGCTCACCCATCACGACCTAGCCGTCACGGTGAGCCATGAACCAATAGAACCGGCCACCGTCGGCGAACCGGTGCGCACTGCCACCAGCGACGCCGACAACTACGACGCCGAAGCCCTTTGGCAGAAAGGAGGATTTGCCCTGCGCAAGCTGTATCACGACAGCAGCAAGCCCCTGCTGGTCGTCTACACCTCGCCGACCTGCGGTCCCTGCCACGTGCTCAAGCCCCAGCTCAAGCGTGTGCTCGATGAGCTTGGCGGAGCTGCCCAAGGAGTGGAGATCGACATCGAGGCCGAGCAAGAAATTGCCAGCCAAGCCGGTGTTACCGGTACCCCGACGGTGCAGCTTTTCCACAACAAGGAGCTCAAGCAGTCCTTTAAGGGCGTCAAGCAGCGCAGCGAATTCAAAGCCGCGATTGAAGCCCTGTTAGCCGTTGCCGTCTGAAGAGTGCGCTTAACGACGCCTAGGCCCACCTGGGCGGTTGCCGCCGGGACGGGGGCCTGCAGCCGCATTGCGCTCCCGGTAGGTGATGCGGCCGCGGGTGAGGTCGTAGGGGCTGATCTCAACCAACACCTTGTCACCCGCCAGCAGCTTGATCCTGAATTTCGTCAGCTTGCCTGCCGCCCGGCAGAGACATTGGTGACCAGCCGGCTGCTCCAGGGTCACCAGGTAAAACCCGTTTCCCTGTTCTTTTTCAATCACACCGGAGGTCTCGATCATGCTGGGGCGCTGTCTGGAGGTTTAATCGTTCCAAATAGCTTAATTGCCGCCCGACAGGCGATAGGGTCTGGCTCACTTGTGCCGTTTTGGCTTCACCATGGTTTTGCCGCCGCTTTCGTTGGATCTGGGGCTGCTGCTGATCTCCATTGGTGTGGTGAACCTCTGGAAAGCCCGTCAAGCCAGCTGAACCCAGGCCGCTGACCACCCTTCTTTTCCATAAGCCCTACGGGGTTTTAAGCCAGTTCACGCCAGAAGCCGGCTGTGACTGGGGTTGTTTGGCGGAGTTCATCCCGATTCCGCAGGTTTATGCCGCCGGCAGGCTCGATGCCGATAGCGAGGGATTGCTGCTGCTGACCAGCAATGGCCGCCTGCAGCAGCGCCTCACCGACCCCCGCTTTGGCCACTGGCGCCGCTACTGGGTGCAGGTTGAAGGAGAGGCAGCTGCCCACCCTGAGGCTTTGGAGCGGCTGCGCAGCGGCCTTTTGATTCAAGGGCAGCGCACTCTGCCGGCTCGGGCCCAGGCGATCAGCGATCCAGGGCTGCCAGAGCGCACCCCACCGATCCGTCAGCGAGCCGCCATTCCCACCAGCTGGCTGCAACTGGAGCTGCAGGAAGGCCGCAACCGTCAGGTGCGTCGCATGACGGCCGCCGTAAATCTGCCCACCCTGAGGTTGCTGCGGGTCTCAATAGACCTGATGGACGGGGCCGCCCCGCTCGAACTCCATGGTCTGGCGCCGGGACAGTGGCGCGAGGTGGACGAAGCCGAAAGCCAGCGCCTCGAGCAGCTGCTTAAGCCGTCGCGGGCCATGGGAAAAATCTCACCTGGACGGGGCGGCCGCGCCGGCGGCGGGAAATCAGGGCGGGGCGCTGGGGGCGGATAGGGCGGCTTAGCCGAGCACGTCCTTGAGCTCGCGCACGCTCTGCAACTGGCCGTAGTAGTAGTTGGCACGGGCCCGCCGGTCAGCATCATCGAGGCCATCGAAAGCATCGAAGCCCAGGGTTTGCCATAGCTCGTGGCCGCAGGCCCGATTGAGCTCTTCGGTAGCCTCAGCCTCAAGGTTGGCTAAGCGGCGCTGCAAGTTTTTGATCTGGGCAACCGACATTCACTCTCCCAAGCAACCAAATAATAGTACAGGCGAACTGCCGGACGCAGTCGTGTGCCCCAGGCCTAGAAGGGAAGCTTCTTCTTGGCTTCCTTGTCGAGGTCAGACTCCATCTCGCGCAGGCGGCGCAGGATCGTGTCGTAGTACTCCTTGAGATAGCCCTCGAGGCCGGTGGTTTCAGCCGGATCGAGCCCGAAGGCCGCGTAGCTGGCCTCCATTGGTGCATCTAGAGCTGTGCCCCCACCGGTGACTGCCTCAAAAGCCAGCCGCTCGGCCACGTTGAGGCTGGCCTCAAAGAAGCCGGTCACAGAGCGCATCAACCCCAGCAAGGCAGGCGGCACCCGGAAAGTGCGGGCCTCCTTACCCGTGAACCGCTCACACAACTGGGTGATTTCGCTGGTGGTCCAGGCCCGGGGACCCACCACCGGAAAAGCCTGGCGCACGGTTTCCTCACGCTCCAGAGCCGCTACAGCAAAGCGGGCCATGTCCTGGGTGTTCATGTAAGCGATTGGGGTGGGCGAGCCACTCACCCAAACCGTCTGACTTTCCAGCACGGGAATTGCAAACTGACTGATCACTCCCTGCATGAAGGCAACGCCGCGCAGGATTGTGTAATCAAAATCCGAGGCCATCAGCCAGTCTTCGGCGCAGGCCTTGATGTCCATCAAGGGCACGTCGCGGTGCTGGTGCGCAGCTAGCAAGGACACAAACACCAGACGCTTCACCGAGGCGGCCTGGCAGGCGGCGAATAAATTCTGCTTGCCTTTCCAGTCGATGTCGTAAGCGCTGGCGGAATCCGTGGCGCGGGCAGTGGCCGCGTCTATTACTGCGTCCTGACCTTCCAGGGCATAGGCGAGGCTATCGGGCTCAAGCAGATCGCCCCGGGTTAGCTCGCAGCCCCATTCCTGCAGGAAAGCGGCTTTACGGGGAGAGCGCACCATGCAGCGCACCTGATGGCCTGCATCGAGGGCACGGCGGGCAACTTGCCGGCCCAGGGTGCCCGTTCCGCCAACCACCAAAACCTGCATTAGCAACCTTCAAGCGGGCCCGAGCCTAGGTGTCCGACGGGTCGAGCCGGGAGCAGGGGGTTCTGACTGGCCTTTGGAGCTCAGTCGTTGTCGGCCAGCTTCAACAGCAGGGCTCCGCCGGCAAGACCAACGGGGATGAGTATCCAAAACAAAGCTGCGGTACCGAAAATTTCAGCAGCCATGGCGAAGTGAAAGGAAGTCCATCCTATTTAGCAGTGTCAGTGGCCATTCCAACCAACTGAGCGGCGGTCTGCAGGATCTCGCCCCAGGCTGCATCGCTGCGCAGCTGACCCGGCATCACCCCACTGACCTGGGCCGACCAGCCCCCCGCCCGCAGGGCCGCCACCAGGCTGAGCAGCGGTGGCGCCCCCCCCTTGAGGCGGCGCGCGATCTCGGCCATCGGCCAGCAGCGGGCCGGCAGTCCCCTATCCGCAAGCAGACGGGCAAGCAGGCGAGCCCCCTCCGTACTCAGGCTTGCCCCTGGATCAACCTCAGCGAACGCCTGCATTTCAGCCAGCAGCTCAGGCTCCTGCAACGGGCCGATCCACAGAGGACCGCTGATCGCCAGCGGCGCAATCTCGCCGGCTGGGCAATGGCAGGGCTGCCACTGACGCAGGCGAATCAGTGGTTGCACCTGCTGATCGCCGCAGCCATGGCAGTGGGCCAGCATGCCGAGGTGATGCTCCTCCCCTGTCTCGCTGCGGCGGCGCAGGCGCACCGCGCTGCGAAAGGTGCGCCCTTCACTGAAGCTAAATAGGGGCTCGATGCCCCGGCCCAAGGCCCAGGCCGCTCGAGCCACGCTGCCAAGTTGCAGGCGCAGGGCCAGCTCCCAGCTGGCGGGATGGGCCCGGGCCGCCGCCCCCAGCAACCGGATCGCAGCCGGGCGGTCGTGGCCGGTGGGGGAGCGGCCATCGGTGCTGGCTAGGTAAAGCACACCGCCGAAGGACACCGCCTCCAGCGCTAGGGGCAGCAGGGCCGTGGGGCAGCCAAAGCCATCCAGGTCTAGGAGCTCGAAACGCTCCTGGCGCTGCAGGCAATCCGCCAGCAGGTGCTGGGCAGTAAGGGCGCTGCAACGCAAACCCGCCAGAGATGCCAGGTTTTGACGCAGCAAAGGCAGCCGATCCGGATCAGCGTCGTTAGCCCACACCGCCTCGGCTCCAGCCTCCAGGCCATAGCGCAAGGCCCGGATGCCGCAGCCGGCCATGGCATCGAGCACCCGCAAGGGGCCGCGGGCCGCCAGCGTGCGGGCGAGCAGCACCCCCAGATCCCGAGAAGGACGCGACTCCGGCCTAAAAAAACCGGCACCGGGCAACAGGCGAGCCCGTCCTTCGCAATAGTGAGCGTCGGTGTGCTGGCTCAGGAGATCAACCGTGGCTGCAACAGTCCAGCCTGCACCTCCACCCGCGGCGGACGGCAGCTCAGGGGCGGAGTGGGGCATACACGCCGATTGGCTCTGGCGAGGTGAGCGCTGCCACTGGCGGGTGCTGGGTGAAGAACATGCCCCGGCCCTGGTGCTTGTGCATGGCTTCGCCGCCGGCAGCGGCCACTGGCGCCGCAATGCTGCGGTGCTTGCTGCAGCCGGCTGGCGGGTTTACGGCATTGATCTAATCGGCTTCGGCGCCTCAAGCCAACCGTCCCTGCGACTGGACAACCGCCTCTGGGCCAGGCAGCTGCAGGCCTTTCTCGAGCAGGTGGTGCAGGGGCCAGCCGTGCTGGTGGGCCATTCCCTCGGCGGCCTGGTGGCCCTCAGCTGCGCCGTGTTTTTTCCCCAGCTGGTGCGAGCCGTCGTGGCAGCCCCCCTACCCGACCCAACCTTGCTGCTGGCTGACAACAGCAGCCCACCCCGCCGCCGGCCCTGGCAACGCCGGCTGCAGCGCTGGCTCGTGACCCTGCTCTGCCGGCTGCTCCCCCTGGAGCTACTGGTGCCCCTGATTGCCCACTCGCCCCTGCTGGATTTAGGCATTCAGTCGGCCTACAGCGAAGCGGTGATCGGCGACAGGGACCTGCACCGGCTGATTGCCAGGCCAGCCCGGCGGCCTGGAGCGGTGCGGGCCCTGCGGGCGATGAGCATCGCCATGGCCCTGCGGCCCCACGGGGCCACCGCCCCAGCCCTGCTGCGAAGGCTGGGGCGTCCCCTGCTGTTGATCTGGGGGCAGCGCGACCGACTGGTGCCCGTTCAGGTGGCCCAGCAGGTGCGGCGGCTGCGGCCCGAGCTACCCCTAACGGTTCTGCCTGGCAGTGGCCACTGTCCCCATGACGAACATGCCGACGCCTTTAATGCCGCCTTACTTCAATGGCTTGACCAATTGCCAGCCGCCGAGACCCTTTCTGGGCCTGGGCGGTAACTTGGAATGCAGCCAGCGCCACGGGTCCCTCAGGAGATGAAACACACCCTTTCGGTGTTGGTGGAAGACGAATCCGGTGCCCTCAGCCGCATCTCAGGCCTATTCGCCCGCCGCGGCTTCAACATTGAAAGCCTGGCGGTGGGTCCCGCTGAAAAGGCTGGCATTTCCAGGCTCACCATGGTGGTCGCAGGCGACGATCACACCCTCGAGCAGATGACAAAGCAGCTCGACAAGCTGGTCAACGTGCTGGGGGTGATTGATCTATCCCACATACCTGCCGTGGAGCGGGAACTGATGCTGCTGAAGGTGTCGGCTCCTGCCGAAACCCGCAGCGCCATCCTGGATCTGGTGCAGGTGTTCCGCGCCAATGTGGTCGACGTGGCCGATGACGCCTTGACGCTTGAGGTGGTGGGCGATCCGGGCAAGCTCGTCGCCCTCGAACAAGTGATGGAGAGCTACGGCATCCTTGAAATCGCCCGCACCGGCAAGGTGGCATTGGAGCGGGCTTCGGGCGTCAACACGGCTTTCCTGAAGGTCACCGCATCAAGCAAGCGGGTACCCGCCTAGGGATTTCCCTTAACCAACTTCCCGCCTGACACCAGCGTGGCCTTGACGATCTTGTCGCCCTGGCTGATCTGGTCGACCACCTCCATGCCCTTACTCACCCTGCCGAAGACGGCGTAGCGGCCATCCAGTTCAGGCAAGGCCTGCAGGGCTACGTAGAACTGGGCGCTGGCGGAGTTGGGATCGGCGGAACGGGCCATGGCAACAGCTCCGCGTTGATGGGCCAAAGCCAGTTGGCGGGTAGCTCCTGGGGCCGTCACAGGCTCGCCATAGCGGGGTTCTGGTTCGTCGCTGCGCTTGATCTCCAAGGGAATCAGACGGGGTATTCCCGTGGCTGGATCCACAAAACTGCCCAGGCCGTGCTGGCTGGCTGGCACCTTTGGATCAGCGCTGGTGGGGTCGCCGCCCTGCACCACAAAAGGCACCGGCTCGCGCACAACTCGATGAAAAGCGGTGCCGTTGTAGACGCCACGCTGAACTAGATCAACGAAATTGCCCGCCGTCAGCGGCGCGGCAGCACCATCTAGCTGCAGCTGCACCTCACCCTTGCTGGTCTGCAGTGCGACTGTGGCCGTACCGCTGAGGCAGGGGGTGCTGGCGGTGCTGCAACCCACAGGGCTGCTGCCACCATCAGCCGCACAGGCGACCAGAGATAGGGGCGCTAGCAACAACAAACCCCCCAGGAGCCAGCGACTCCACCAGTTGCCAGTCATCAAATTGCCAGTCTTCAGGTTGGTATTCATCAAACCCCCTCCAGCGGCACGCCCAAAAAGCGGGCAAGTTGGGCGCCAGACAACTCCAGATCGGCCAGGGGCATGGGCTCGCCAACCCTGGTCAAAGGCATATCCCGCCTGCCCTGCACCTTGAGGGCCAGGCGACGCCGAGGATTAAGGCCATCGCGCACCTCCACCTTCACCGCCTGAATCTCCCGCAAAGGGATATCCACCGTGATCTCTTGGCGAAAGCCGCGGCGACTAATAGTTGCCACACCAGCATCCCGATCAAAGCGGTTGCTACCCGCGCCAACGTCGATGCCGATCACAACCCAGAGGTAGGCACACAGCGCCATGGCGGCCAGCCCATAGAGCCCCATGACCAACCCCTGGGGCAGCCAAGCCAGCTCGGCGGGGTGGCCGATCGGCAGCAGGTCGGTGCCGAGATAGCTGGAGACACTGGTGAGCAGGAAGCCGATCCCGCCAGTGGTCACCACCAAGGCAACCAACACATTGGAAAGGCGCCTTGAGCCCAGCACCGGCAGCTCAAGCAAGGGGGCAGGAGCCTGGGGGGAGGCCATGACCTGGAGCAAGGAATGGCGCCATCCTGACCGGTCGTCGGGGGAGCTGGGCTGATCAAGACCAAGCGCTCAGAACTGAAGCAAAAGACAGTCAGAAATCAGCTGCGAAAGCCCAGCGAGAGAAAGCCATGTCAGCCCGTTTCAACCGGTCTCGCGATCCGCTTCAGCGTTGTTACCATCGCCCGGTAATCCCACAGCCTCCGCGGGTTTCCCGCACCGTTTCATCATCATGACGATCGCTGTAGGGCGCGCGCCAGCAGCACGGGGATGGTTCGACGTCCTCGATGACTGGCTCAAGCGCGACCGCTTCGTATTTGTGGGGTGGTCTGGTCTGCTCCTGTTCCCCACGGCCTAT
>NZ_JAGQDB010000089.1:0-9044 GCF_024346495.1 Cyanobium sp. A1C-AMD
CACCGAGATCCTCAGAATGGCGAGCGCACATTCTTAGCTCTCAACGATAGTAAAGTTGGTTTCGATACTATGAATGATGCAATCATCGAGATCACAGGATTTAGTGGCAGCCTCACCGCCCTGCAGGTGATCTGAGTTTGATCAGAATGCGAGCGCTCCTGCGGCTGCTTGCCTTATCGGCAACACTGCAGGCGCTGTCGCAAGGCTCTGCGGTTCAGGCTGATACCGTTGATGGATTTGTGGCCTCATGCACGGGCAATCATGATGGAACTGGAGAGTGCGTCAATGCAGAGACGGGGAACCGTTATTCTTGTCTCATCATTCCCGGGCAAGTTATCGACTGTAGATCACGCAAAACCCGCACATTCCAATGTGTGTGGATCAGTGGCTCTCAGGCAAACTATGCAGAATTTTGGTGCGACCCCCAAGTGGATGCGATGCTCCGAAATGAATTGAGCTCTAGTCAGCTGAACCAGCCATTTACTGATACGACCACCAATAATCTGCCTCCCCTGCAGAGTAATGAGTTCACAGACTCATTTCGACCGAAGGATTCCGATTTGCTTAACGAAAACCTTCCAGATCTTTTCAGTCCTTCGCCGCTAGGACCAAGCGATTACTCCACGCCTATAACTCCCGAGAATTGATCAAGGGCACCTCGATAAATCAAAATCTCAGGCGATTGAAGCATCTGCTGATCTATAATCAGGTCTGGCATATTCGCTGAGCCATGGGATAGAGAGTCTAATTTCTGATTCGAACCCGGGGGGAATCATTTCGTCCACTTCTTGAAAAGGGTTGCACGCAGGATCGGAAGAGGAATGCAGGGCGCAAGAGGATTAATCCTCTGATCCTGTTCAAGATGCTTGTTCTTCACTAGTTTTTTAGCCTCAGCCTAGCCTAGCTTTGCGCTTGTGGTTGAAGAGCTTGTATTCCAGGTTTATGACAGGCGACCTGCCGATGTTGACTATTGTTTTATCCTCCGTTATGCCGTAATCCCGCCAATGTTTACGACAGTCAAATGCTTCCGCGTTCACTCGTTCCAGAAAATCAACTTGACTATGTCTGTGCGGATTCTGCATATTCCGTCGAATGCTTCGCGAGTTTGTTGAGCCTTGGTGGTTTTGAAAGCCTGATCAATGAAAAGGGAGCGAGCAATCATTCTCTAAGTGACGCTGCCAAAGAGCTGATTCACGTCAAATCAGTAATCAGAACATTTCTTGCGCATACTTTTTGGTAGCATGACCATGCCAATGGGTGTAAAGCTGGTGAGAAATATTGGGCTTGAGGGAGCGGAAGCCTGTTCTGGCTTGAAGAATCTTGCTTTCAGCTTTTTCCGCTAGCTCCAGCGCACTTTTAATGCTGCCATCGTTGCTTCAAATCTACGGAGAATAGCCCAGCCTATTTGCCGGTATTTGCAAGATTTAATATCAGCTCTTTGGCGCTGCCGCCTCCGTGGGCGGCTTTTTCGTATCTATGGATATGCATGGAGCTCAAAATGTTCGAAGTACCCTCAACAACTAATCTTGATTGTTACAGTTTCACGGTCCTCAAATTACCCTCAGGTCACTCAAGACACCTGAGTACCCAGTAATCTCGATCATGCTGTCTAGATAGGCATTGTAACCGGCAATGCCGTCGTTTAGCACCAAAAATGTACGGGTACTTGCAGGATCAGAGCCAAGACTGAGGACAGCGCCCCCGTTAGCAGGCAGTAGCGAGCTCGGCATCAACTCACTCAGCTTGCTGCGATCCATTGCCAAGGTGGCACTGGAGACCCGTTTCAATGCATCGGCAGGGATTGGATTGGGCCCATCAATTATATCTGTGCCGATTGTGAGATCCTTGATGTGGTCAACCGCCCATTGGTTGGTCACTGGGTCAATTAGCAGAGAATCACGCAAGTCTGCATACGCGAATGTATCGCGGCCTGGGCCGCCAGTAATGACGTCAGCCCCAAGGCCTCCGCGTAGAAGGTTGTCACCATCATTGCCAATGAGGCTGTTGTCGTATTGGTTAGCAGAAATGTCTGCCTGTGCGTTGCCGGACAGCTCAAATGTGCTGTAGTTGTACGCAGGGATAACGCCAGCCATCCCAATAGAGGATGAAGACAGCACATGGCTCATAGCGGTGTTGCTGAAGTTTGCTAGGGAATTGCCTAAGGGGTCCGTAATTCCAGCGCCAGAGTAGCTGAGCCTAACCACCGAATTGGTTGTTAACGACTGGGCAAGATGTAACGCCAGCTCAGTATTCCCATCCAGATTGACCACGCTGCTGATTGCCTGTACAGCAACCTGGCTCACACCAGCGCGGACACTGAACTGTTGGGGCGTCAACGCCGAGGAGAGCTGAACAGCCTCGTCGAGGATGATGCGGATGCGATCCCCCTGCTGAATCAGATTGACGACGGTTGGGGCTGCTGTATCAATCCGTAGGCTGGCATTGGTGGCAGCCGAGCGATCACCATGGCGATTGAGTGCCGTCAGCTCCAGAGAAGTTGTCGTCAGGGTCTTGCTGAGGGGAAGCTTGTCTTGACTAATCCACAGAGTCCAGTTGCCGTCACTGTTCGGTAGGGCCTGCGGTTCAACAGTGACTCCACCAATGCGCAGTTCAACAGCTGCAGCACCGGGGGCCTGACCACTGATGCTCAGCCCTCCGGCGGCACTGGCCACGGCGTCGAACCTGATGGAACCCGCCACCACACCATTGAGGCTGGGTGCGGCTGGCGCCTGGGTCTCCACACTGAACGTGAAGGGGAAGGACGTGGCGATGTTGCCAGCTGCGTCGCTCACACTCGCCTTGAGCAGGCGGCCGGAGCCCTGCTGGAAAGTTGCCAGCTGGGCGCTAGTGAGTGCCTGTGCGAAGCGACCATTCGCAGTGGCGGTCACGGTCGTGAGCAGGCTGTAGGTGCTGCCATCATTGCTGCCCCAGAGCGACACAATTGAGCCGGCTGGTGCAGTGCCGAGCACGACGGTATCGGATCCTGATTCTGACATCACATTGGTTATCACAGAATCGGCGCCGCCCACGGCCGTGATCTGGGGCGTCGCGGGAGCGATGGTGTCGATCTCAAACAGCAATGGTGCTGATCGACCGACATTGCCAGCAGCGTCCGCCTGGCTGGCCACCAGCTGTATGTCACTGCCTTGGCCAAGGTCCTGGAGATTGCGGCTGCTGAGCACGGCCGTGAAGGCGCCAGTGGCATCTGGAATGACCGTTCCGAGCTCGAGCGTGAAGCTGGTGCTCGAGCCCCTGGCCGGGACGATCACCGAGATCGAAACGGGGCGTCCCGGAATGGCCTGACCCCGGATCGATTGATCGCCAGAGAGTGTGGACACGACAGCATCGCTGCCTCCGAGGCTGAGGTTGAAGGGAACGTTCTCTGCCACCGTGTCGACCGTGGCATCCATGGCCGTCGATCGAGCCACATTGCCGGCCGCATCACGAACCACCGCCCAGAAGCTGCGGACACCCTGGCCGAGGCTGGCCAAACTGCTCAGCGTTAACGCCTGGCTGAATAGTCCCTTACTGCTGCTGGTAGTGCTGCCGAGGGACAGCTTCACCCCGTCCACATCCGCCTCGAGCTCCACAGTGCTGTGTGCGCCTGCCGTCCCTCGAATCTGGGCAGCTCCAGCCGCTGTAGTGAGAGTGCGATCAGCACCGCCGATGTCGGTCAGCGTGGGCTGCGCTGGGGCGATGGTGTCAACGCTGACCCTGAAGGGCTTGGAGATGGCGGTGTTACCTGCGCTATCGGTGATCCGGGCCTCCAGGGTCAATCCTCCACCTTGGGGAAGGGCGCTCAGCTGGGCCGCACTGAGGCTCACGCTGAATTGCCCAGCGGCCGTAGCCACAGTGCTTCCGAGGCTCCTGACTGTGCCTGTGCTGTCGGTCAACCAGAGGCTCACGCTGGCCCCTGCTTCTCCGAGACCCGTGATGGTGTTGTCACCAGCTGCGGTCGAAAGGGTGGTGTCGAGGCCACCGGCAGCCTGGATCAACGGCACAGCAGGAGCAATGGTGTCGATTGCAAAACTGCGGGTGTTGCTGCTGCTGTTGCCAGCGGCATCACTTTGGCTGAGGGTGAGCGTGAAGCCGCTGCCTTGGCCGAGGGCGGCTATGTCGTTGGCCGTGAAGCTCAGGCTGAATGCACCCTGAGCATCGGGGGTGACCACACCCAGCTGGCGCGTGGTACCGGCTGAACCCCTGGCTCGCACAGTGACGGGCTGACCGGGCTCAGCGGTTCCTCTGATCAGGGAATCACCAGCGGCGCTGGAAATCACGCCATCATCACCGCCAATACCAGTCAGGTTGATCGAGGGCGCTGCCATATCCACTGCAAAGCTGAAGGCTGCAGAAACGGCACTGTTGCCAGCGGCATCGGTCTGACGAGCCTCAAGCTTGTGGCCGTTGCCATCGCCGAGGGCTGCAAGCTGGGGGGGAGTCAGGGTGAGTGTGAACATGCCCTGGCCATCAGCGACCGTTTCCGCCAGCAGCAACGGCTTCAGGCGGCCGCCACCGCTGAGCCAAAGGCTAAGAGGCCGCAAGGGTTCCGCCAGGCCAGTGATCTGTTGATCGCCGCTGCTCGAATTCAAGACACTGTCAGCACCACCAACACTGAGCAGTTGAAGACTGGGAGCAACCGTATCGATCACCAGGGCCAGCTCAGCGAGCTTCGAGCGGTTGCCAACCGCATCAACGCTCTGTGCCAGGAGCAGGGAGCTGGCTGTATCGGCAGGGATCTCGGCAGGCGCGAAGCGAAGAGCCCAGGCACCATCGGCTGCGGCGATCACCGAGCGCCGGAGGGTGCCCCAGGTGAGCTCCACGGTGCTTCGAGGTTCGGCCGTGCCTTCCAGGTTGAAGCCATCGCGGCGATCAGCCGCTGAGAGGAAACTGCCCGAAGCCCGCTTGAAGGTTGGAACCGTGGGAAGTACGGCATCCACTGTGAGCACCTGGCTGAACAGGGGCGAGGCGTTGCCGAGGTTGTCGAACGCCTGGGCCGTGAGTGTGGCCAGGCCGCCGGCCAGCACGGAAGCTGCACGGATGCGCTCCAGCTGGGCGGGGGTGAACTGAGCGGTCCACCGGCCTGTGCTGGCACGAGCCGTGGTGGTTTCTTCCATTAGGCGCAGCACCAAGCTTGAACCAAGCTCGGCCGTTCCCTTGATCAGCAGCGTGTCGGCCAGCTCCTGGGCATTCAGGTTGCGATCCCAGTCGTTGATCACCGGTGCCGCCGGGGCCTGGGTGTCCACCAGCACGGCGTCCGTTTTCACACGCGAAACATTGCCCTGGGAATCGGTGGCCACCGCTTCCAGGCGTGTGGCATTGCCATCAGTAGGAACTTCGGAACTGCTGAAGGTGGACTGCCACAGCCCGGTGGCCAGCTGCAAGCGGCTGATCTGGACCGGCACGCCATTCTCAGTCCAGCCAGCGGTCAGAACCAAAGAGGTGTCGCCAGCGTTCTGACTGAACAGCGTCAGATCTGCCTCTGCAAAGAGATAAAGGAATTCGCCGCTTACACCGCTCTCCACCGTTCCCAGCAGAGTGGTTCCAAAGCGCAGCGTTACCGTTTTGCTGGCTCCGGCGATGCCGGTCACACCGACACGATCGGCAGTGGTGGTGTGGGTGATGAGGCTGCCGTCGGCTTGGACCCAGCTGACATCAACACTCGCTCCAATCTCCGCACTACCGGTCACCTGAACACCAGCTGCCTTCTGAGCAGCATTCACACTGTCGCTCCAATGAAGCGGATTGATGGTGGCCTTGAGCGGTGCAAAGGTATCAATCAATACCGGCCGATCAAAGGTCGACGAGCGGTTGCCCGCAGCATCAATGGCTGTTACGAGGATGTGGCTGTTGACTTCGTCGAAGGGGACCTGAGCAGAACTGAAGTGAAGGCTCCACGCACCATTCTCATCAACCTGAACTTTGCGTGGCTGTTTGTAATCCCAGGCGATCTCTATAGCGCTGAGCGGTTCAGCGGATCCGCTGAGCGTAACGCCAGTGGCATACTTCTCGTACTGGTTAATAGCGTCATCTACGGCCACTACTGACAGGGTGGGACGGTCCGGAGCCACCGTGTCGATCACCACAATGGCACTCACGCTCTTGGAGGCGAAGCGATCGCCACTGCGGGAATCGGAACGATCGAAGCTCTGCACTGAGATAGTGGAGCTCTGCTGATCTAGCGGGATGTCCTCGGCTGTAACCGTGTACCACCACAAGCCCTGCTCAGCATTGAGCTGAGCCGCATATGTTTTGCCATCCCACTGAACATCCACGTGGGTTGAGGTGTGATGGTCGTAAGTACCAGACAGCATGAAACCAGCCGTCTTCTCCGCCAGGTTGACACGGTTGTCTTCTGCGACCTCGTCAAGCGTTGGTGACTGGGGCAGATAAGACTCGGGAGTGGCGATACCGATCAGCTCCACGGCATCAATCTGCTCCCAGAAGTCGGTATGATCAATGTCAACCAGGATCAATAGTCCATTGATCAGCTGTGTGGTGTTGGCGAAGCTGAGCTCCAGCACACCAGGAGCGAGTTCATTGCTGGCGGCGTTATCGGTTCCGATCCAAAGTGGTGCCGTGGTGTAGCTCTTTTCGCCCTGGTCATCCACGTAGCTGCCCCACACCTCGCGAACGAAGCCCAGACCTGCCGTTTCGTGGATACGAGCACCGGTAGCGAAAACGGTGCGGCTGAAGCCGAGCTCGATGAACTCGTCGAAGGCCGCGCCATTGCCGCTGCCGCTGTTGCGCCGCCTTGGCGACCAGGCGGTATCGATGTCACCAAAGTCTGAATTAGGAGCACCGAGAGCCTGGCTGGCAGCCCAGCGCTTATAAACATCGCTGGCTGGGTCTTTGCCCGCCGATGAAAACTGCAGAACCTGGCTGGCGTACTGCACCAGGCGGTCATCACTCCCATCGATGGTGATGTCGATGCGCTGACGGGCAGTGCCATCGAGCGATTGCACCAAGAAGGATTCCAGTCGCTGTTCTCCAGCGCTCAGAGCCTGGATGAACGGATGGGTGTTGTCGAGCGTGTAGGTCCAGTTGCCGTCGGCCGTGATCATCAACGCCCCAAGGTTGGCTGCAGTGCTCTCCCCGCCATTGCCAGCACCGGCGCTGGGCGTCCAATCCCGCACAACAGGCGAGAAGACCTGCTGACCGAAGTCGGCATCGCTGAGAGCAAGCCGACCTGTGAGGGTGAGGGTGCTGGTGGCTGGATTGAACAAGGGCAGGGCCGGAAGCTTCGCCGAAGGCTCTGTGATAGTCACGCTACCGTTGTCCTCCAGCGTGGTGGCCGAAGCAAGCAGTCCCTCTGCCTGGCTACTGGCGATCTGAGCCAGCTGAACGGTGGTCCGGTAGAAATCACTGCTGGCCTGACCACGGGTGTCGTCATTGGCATCCACCACCTGGATGGCGATGCTGCGGGTGCTCCCTGCAGCCGGAACCGAGGTCTCACTCCAATCCACCGCGTAGGTGATGGTTCGCAGCACGGCCTGATAGTCCTCCGCCAGAGCCACGCCACTGATCGAGAGCTCTGCATTGGTGGTGCTGTAGGCAAGCGATAGGCCCTTGGACGCCGCCAAGGCGGCGTCCCACAGCAAGCGGTCGCCGGCGTGGGAATCCTCGATGCGGACAAAGGCCGAGGCCAGCAGGGTGTTGTCAGGGTCGCTGACGCGGAGCAGGGCGTCGATCGGCAAGGGGTTGGTGCTGCCAGGCAGATAGCCGCTGCCAGCTGAGATCTCCGGCTTGAGATTGATGAAGCGGAGGCTGCTGGTGGAGCTCACTGGCGTGGTGATGCCGTCGTCCACGGTCCAGGTGAGCTGAACGTCCGTGCGGCTGCTGGCCACAACAAGAGGATCCCGGCGCCAGGGAGTCGTGGAGCTGCTGCTGTAGGTGAGCGAGCGCAGTAACTCCTGATAAACCGCGGGGGCGGCTTCTCCGGTGATGCTGAGCACGCGGCTGGCTGGCACTTCGGTTGTGGCCGGCACCCAGCTGCTGCTCACGCTGAGAGCGGAAGCCCCGGCCGGTACGCTCCAGTTGAAGATGTCGCCGCTGGCAGCATCGTGCAGGGTGACGCTCGCTCCGAACAGGATCTGATCGACATCACTGAGCGCAAGCTCAGGCGCCAGTGGCACATTGCCTGGCAAACGCGGATTGCTGATGATCACCGGCCCGGTAGTGGCGGTGCTCAGCTGGGGAAGATCGTTGCTGCCGGTGATGGTGATCGTGATGGTCTGATCGGCTGAGGCGGCGAACTCATCAGTAACCCGTGCGGTGTAGGTCTGGGTGACAACTTCTCCTTCATCCAATGCCTGGGTGGCAGCAGCGTTGTTATAGAGGGTGTACGTCCAGACGCCGGTAGCGGTGTCAATGGCGATCGCGCCGTAGGTGGTGGAAGGAGATCCCACGAGAGACCAGGCCTGGGTGGCGCCGGTATCGACATCGGAGGCGGTGAGTGTGCCGGAGACGGTGGCCGTACCGTTATCGATGACGCCGTTGTCGAAGTGGCCGGCTTCTCTGACACTGCCGCTGCGTGCAGTCGCGCTGGTCGTCACCACCGGAGCATCATTGGTGCCGGTAATCGTCACCGTGACGGCCTGTGTGTTGCTGGCGTTGGCCGCAAGCGAGTCGTCGCTGATGGTGATCGTGTAGGTGGCGGTGACGGTTTCACCGGCCGCCAGGTACTGAACCAGGCTGTTGTCGAGCGCGAAGGACCAGTTGACGGTGCCGTTATTGGCAGCGGTGGTGGCGCCGCTGAGCGCAACAGCACTGGCCAGAGCGGAGGCCAAGGCGGTGGGAATCGCTGCCGCAGAGCTGGTGGCGGAGGTGGTCAGTGCAACGGATGCAGCCGAGAGATCGGTGGTGTCGGCGTCGGAGAAGGAGATCGAGCCGGTATCTGTGAGGAAGGCACCGGTTTCGGTGTCTTCTGTGACGGCACCAATGACCTCGATGGTGGTGATTTGCGGCTGGTCATTGGTGCCGGTAATCGTCACCGTGACGGCCTGTGTGTTGCTGGCGTTGGCCGCAAGCGAGTCGTCGCTGATGGT
>NZ_JAGQDB010000009.1:0-49636 GCF_024346495.1 Cyanobium sp. A1C-AMD
GCTGTGCCGTGCGCGCCAACCGGTGAGCTTGGAGACGAAGGTGGGCGACGGTGATGACACCGAGCTGCTGGACCTGCTGGCAGGAGATGCGGAGCTGCCTGAAGACCGGGTGGATGGAGAGTGCCTGAAGGGGGACCTGCGAGCGCTGCTGGAGCAACTGCCGGAGCTGCAGGGGCGGGTGCTGAAGATGCGCTACGGCATCCCCTGCGCTGACAACCCTGAGGGTGGCGAGCCGATGAGCCTCACAGGTATCGGCCGCATCCTCGGCATCAGCCGTGATCGGGTGCGCAACCTGGAGCGAGACGGCCTGGCTGGCCTGCGCCGCATCAGCGATGCCGTAGAGGCTTACGTAGCCGGTTGAGCAGCGAGTTGCCGATCCAGGTGATCGGCGTGGGGGTGGTGCGCAACGGCGCCGGTGAGGTGCTGATCGATCAGCGGCTCAATGAGGGTTTGCTGGGGGGGCTGTGGGAATTTCCTGGTGGCAAGCAGGAGCCGGGTGAGCCGATCGTTGAAACGATCCGCCGTGAGTTGGAGGAGGAGTTGGCGATTGAGGTGGAGGTGGGCGAGGAGCTGATCGTGGTGGAGCACGCCTACAGCCATAAGAGGTTGTGCTTTGTGGTGCATCTCTGCACCTGGTTGAGCGGCGAGCCCCAGCCGCTGGCCTCCCAGCAGGTGCGCTGGGTGCGGCCTGAGCAGCTGGGCGAATATCCCTTCCCGGCGGCTAACGCCCAGATTATTGCTGCGCTGTTGGCGGCGGCCCCTTCATTCGCGGCAGCTAGCTAAGCCAAGACTTAGCTAGTCAAATAAAACAGCAAGCTGCCCCGGTCGGTCGATCAGCTCGGCGAACGCACCTCAATCAGGCGTCCAGTTTCTGGGTTGAAGGGGTCGCTCAAGCTGAGCTGGATCTGCCAGCAGCCGGCCGGTGCGCTGCTGAGGCGCTCGGGCCACTCCACTGCCAGCAGGGCGCCTAGTGATCGAGCTTCCTCCTCCTCCTGGGCAAATAGTTCGTCGGCGGCTGCGGGCAGCTCCAGCCGGTAGAGATCGAGGTGCACCAGCCCGCCGCCCTTCGGCAGCGGGTAGTGCTGGGCGAGGGCGAAGGTGGGGCTGGTGATTGGTTCCTCAATTCCGAGGCCGGCGGCCAGGCCCTGCACCAGGCAGGTTTTGCCGGCCCCCAAGTCACCTGCCAGCAAAAGGATGCTGCCAGCGGGTAGACGCAGCGCCAGTTGCCGCCCGAAGGCCTGGGTGGCGGCGGCATCACTCAGGGCTTGCATCACAGGGCTTGGATCACGAGAGTTGAGGTGCTCCTTGTAGATTGCATTTTCAGCGAGCCCGAAGCCTCGGCGTCTCCGCAGATATTTCCAAACCACGCCCTCCCAGCCGGGAGCGAGCAGTACCCCAACAAAACCCATGGTGGCTTCACCCGCCTCAACGGCCTCCGCGCCCGTGCTGCACAGCACCAACACCTATGTGATTGCCGATCTCGGCCTGGCCGATTTTGGCCGCAAGGAGATTGCAATTGCTGAAACTGAGATGCCTGGCCTAATGGCCCTGCGCTCCAGGTTTGGCGCTGAGCAGCCCCTCAAGGGCGCGCGCATTGCAGGTTCCCTGCATATGACGATTCAGACTGCGGTTCTGATTGAAACTTTGGTCGCCCTTGGCGCCGAAGTGCGCTGGGCCAGCTGCAACATCTTTTCAACCCAGGATCACGCTGCTGCCGCGATTGCTGCGGCCAACGTTCCAGTGTTTGCCTACAAGGGCGAAACCCTTGATGAGTATTGGGCCTTCACCCACCGCATTCTTGAGTGGGGCGATGGCGGCACGCCCAACATGATTCTTGACGACGGTGGCGATGCCACTGGACTCGTGGTGCTGGGTTCGAAGGCTGAAAGCGATCTTTCAGTTCTAGATAACCCCTCTAACGAAGAGGAGACTGCCCTCTTCAACAGCATTCGCCAAAAGCTGGCCGCCCAGCCTGGCTTCTACTCCCGCATCTACGCCGAAATTCAGGGCGTTACCGAGGAGACCACCACCGGTGTGGCCCGTCTCTATCAAATGCAGAAGAGCGGTGAGCTGCCCTTCCCGGCGATCAACGTCAACGATTCGGTCACCAAGAGCAAGTTTGACAACCTTTATGGTTGCCGCGAATCCCTGGTGGACAGCATCAAGCGCGCCACTGATGTGATGGTGGCCGGCAAGGTTGCCTTGGTGCTTGGCTACGGCGATGTGGGTAAGGGCTCAGCTCAGTCCCTGCGCGGTCTTGGCGCCACGGTGATGATCGCCGAAGTTGACCCCATCTGCGCCCTGCAGGCCGCAATGGAGGGCTATCGCGTCGTGCGTCTTGATGACGTGGTGGGCGATGTGGACATCTTCGTGACTGCCACGGGCAACTTCAAGGTGATCCGCCACGAGCACCTGATTCAGATGAAGGATCAGGCGATCGTTTGCAACATCGGTCACTTCGACAATGAGATCGATGTGGCATCCCTCAAGCAGTACACCTGGGACAACATCAAGCCTCAGGTTGATCACATCTTGCTGCCCAGCGGCAACAAAATCATTCTTCTGGCTGAGGGCCGTTTGGTGAATTTGGGTTGCGCTACAGGCCATCCCAGTTTTGTGATGAGCGCCTCCTTCACCAACCAGGTGCTGGCTCAAATTGAGCTGTTCACCAAGGGCGACCAGTATGCCAAGCAGGTGTATGTGCTTCCAAAGCACCTCGATGAGATGGTGGCCCGCTTCCACCTCGACAAGATCGGCGCCAAGCTCACCGAGCTCTCCCAGGAGCAGGCCGATTACATCAACGTGCCGGTAGCCGGGCCCTACAAGCTCGATCACTACCGCTACTGAGGCGAGCCCGATGGGGATTGGCGAACTGGTGCAACAGCTGCCTCAGCTGATCGGTGCGGCAGTGGAGGCCAATCCCTGGCTTGGCTATGGAGCGATCTTTGCGGCGATGTTCCTTGAGAACCTCTTCCCGCCGATCCCCTCCGAATTGATTATGCCCCTCGGGGGCTTTTATGTGCAGCAGGGCCAATTGGCCCTGCTGCCAGTAGTAGTGGCGGGGCTGCTCGGCACCGTGCTGGGGGCTTTGCCTTGGTATGGCATTGGCCGGCTGATAAACGAGCAGCGCCTTGAGCAATGGCTGGCGCGCCACGGCCGCTGGATTGGTATTAGCCCTAAGGAGCTGCACCGCAGCCGCGATTGGTTTGCCAAATACGGCACCGCTTTGGTGTTTTGGGGCCGGCTTGTGCCTGGCATCCGCACCTTGATATCGGTGCCCGCGGGCATCGAGATGATGCCCATAGCGCCGTTCCTGCTTTGGACCACCGCCGGCAGCCTTATCTGGACCCTATCGCTCACCTTGGCGGGCCTGGCCCTGGGTGAGGGCTACACAAATGTGGAGCAGTGGATCGAGCCGGTGGCCAAGGCTGTGAAGCTGGTGCTGTTGCTGGCCTTGGCCGCTGGCGCCGTCTGGCTGGGGCTGCGCATCTGGAAGAAGAGCCGCGATTCCCACTGAGCCAGACCCGGCTTAGAAGGGCACTTCCTCCTCGCTTGGAGAGCCACCACCGAAGCCTCCTCCCATGCCACTTCCCATGCCGCCGCCACCTTCGGCGTCGCGTTTAGAGCCGAGCAATTCCAGCCGGTCTACCCGGATCACGGGCTTTGTGCGCTCCTCACCGCTGGCCCTGTCGGTCCAGCGGTCAAGCTTGAAGCTGCCGATGATGCCCACCAGGGCCCCTTTGCGGACATAGTCGGCGGCTACCTGGGCTTGTTTGCCCCAGATTTCGAGGTTGAACCAGTCGGGCTCGTCGTCACGGCTGCGGCGGTTGACGGCGAGGGTGAGGTTGGCCACCACACTGCCTGATTCGAAATAGCGGACTTCGGGGTCGCGGCCGGCCCGGCCGACAAGGGTGATGGAATTCACGCCCATGGTTGATGTCTCCTGTTGCTGATGGATCAATGATGCGGCACCCGGTTCGGCTGCCACCTTTCATCAGTTCCACCGTTAGAGCCGTCTGTAACACCCTCGTATGATTCGGCCCTTGCAGGCCGGGCGTCCGTGTTTTTCCGTCGTTTCCAGTTTTCGCGCGATATCGGTATTGATCTGGGCACCGCCAACACCCTGATCTTCGTGTCGGGCAAAGGCATCGTGCTCCAGGAGCCCTCTGTGGTGGCCATGGATCTGGAGCGGGGTGTGCCCCTGGCCGTGGGTGATGAGGCCAAGATGATGCTGGGCCGAACCCCCGGCAACATTCGCGCCGTGCGGCCCCTGCGTGACGGCGTGATCGCCGACTTCGACGCCGCCGAGCAGATGATCAAAACCTTTATTCGCAAGGCCAATGAAGGCCGCGGCATCGTGGCGCCCCGATTGGTGATCGGCATCCCCAGTGGAGTTACAGGTGTGGAGCGCCGTGCTGTGCGGGAAGCCGGCCTGGCCGGCGCCCGTGAGGTGCACCTAATTGATGAGCCGGTGGCGGCCGCCATCGGCGCGGGCCTGCCCGTCACCGAGGCGGTGGGCACCATGATTGTTGATATAGGTGGCGGCACCACTGAAGTGGCCGTGCTCAGCCTGGGCGGCACCGTGCTGAGCGAGTCGGTGCGGGTGGCTGGCGACGAACTCAGTGACGCCATAGGCGTCTATCTCAAGAAGGTGCACAACCTGGTGGTGGGCGAGCGCACCGCCGAGGACATCAAGATCCGCATCGGCTCCGCCTTCCCTGACGATGCCCACGACAACACCTCCATGGATGTGCGCGGCCTGCACCTGCTCTCCGGTCTGCCCCGCACCATCAACGTCCGCGCCGGCGATATTCGCGAGGCCATGGCCGAACCCCTCAACGTGATCGTGGAAGCCGTTAAGCGCACATTGGAGCGCACGCCGCCTGAGCTGGCCGCCGACATCGTCGATCGCGGCATCATGCTGGCCGGTGGTGGTGCCCAAGTGCGCGGCATCACCGACCTGATCAGCCACGAGACCGGCATCCTTACCCATGTGGCAGAAGACCCGCTGCTGTGCGTGGTGAACGGCTGCGGCATGGTGCTTGAGGACTACAAGCGGCTGCAGCGCGTGCTCGACACCCCTGACTTCGTGCGTCAGACCGCCTGATCCCGATGCAGGCCGGCCGCAGGCTTCGCCTTCCCGCCCTGGGCGCTGTAGTTCAGGCCTGGCCCTGGGCCTTGCTGGTGCTGGCCCTGCTGGCCGTGCGGCTCAGCAAAGGAGTGGGTTTTACTGATGCTTACGCCCTGTTGAGCAGGCCTTTCTGGCCCGGTAGTGCCCAGGGTGAGTGGGTGCGTAGCGGCCAGGCTCTCAACGATCAAACCCGCTTGCGCCAGCTGGATGCCGACAACCGACGGCTGCGCAGCTTGCTCGAGCTGCAGGGTCAGGGGGGCCGCGAATTGGCGGCAGCAGTGATCTCGCGCCAGACAGGGGGCTGGTGGCAGCAGCTCGTGATTGGCCGCGGCGAGTTGCAGGGCCTACGGCCCGGCATGGCGGTGACGGCGCCGGGGGGGCTGATTGGCAGGATTGCCGGCGTTACTCCCACTACTGCCAGCGTCACCTTGCTCACCGATCCCGGCAGCCGGGTTGGCGTCTGGGTGGGACGGGTTCGGCGCCATGGTTTGCTCACGGGCATTGGCACCAGCCGCCCCTTGCTGCGCTTTCTGGAGAAGGATCCAGGCGTGCGCCCGGGGGATGTGGTCGTCACCTCCCCCGCCAGCACCCTGGTGCCTCCCAACCTCACGGTGGGTGTGATCCAGTCGGTCGACGACCGGGCCGTACCGGCGACCGAGGCCGTGGTGCAGCTGAGTGCTCCGCTTGAGGCGGTCGACTGGGTGCAGGTGCGGCTGCCATGAGTCGGCTGGCCCGCCACGGTTGGTGTGTGGCTACGGCTTTAGTAGTGCCCTGGCTGGTGCTTGCTGCGCCCGGGCCCCTAAAGCTGGCGGGCATTCCCCCGGCTTGGTCCGTGCTTTGGCTGCTGCCCTGGGCCCTGGCCGATGGACCCCTCTCCGGCGCCCTGGCTGGGGCTGGGCTGGGACTGCTGCTTGATGCTTTGCACCCCGGGTCTATTACGCAGATTCCTGCCCTGGCCCTGCTGGGCTGGTGGTGGGGTCGGCTGGGCCGCCAGGGGCCGCCGATCGAGCGCAGCTTCAGTCTTGGCCTGCTGGCCCTGTTGGGTGCGGCCCTGCTTGGCGGCAGCCTGATTTTGCAGAGCCGGTTGCTGGGCCCCTGGCCCCTTGAGCCCGCATTGCACACCTGGCTGGCCCAAACCCTGCTCACGGCCCTGCTGGCACCGCTGCTTTGCTCCCTGCAGCTGCTGCTCTGGCGCCAGCAGATCCAGGGCGGGCGAGGCTGAGTAGATGGCATTGATCCAGACACGGCGGCGTTTCCTTGAGCTTCTTGGTGGCGGCTCCGCTGCTGCCCTGCTGGCAGCGGGCCTGGGCAGTTGTGGCAGGACTGGTCCGGGGACTGATTCCGCGGCGGCCCAGGTGCTGAATTTCTGGACCCTGGACCTGGCCCCCAAGTTCAACGACTATTTGCGGGAGCTGATCGCAGCCTGGGAGGGCCAGAACCCCGGGTTGCAGGTGCGCTGGACCGACGTGCCTTGGAGCTCGGTAGAGCGCAAGTTGCTGGCGGCTGTGTTTGCCCGCACCGCCCCGGACCTGGTGAATCTCAACCCCCCTTTCGCGGCCAACCTGGCCAGCAAGGGGGGGCTGCTTGATCTAAGTGATGTGCTGCCGGAGGGGGCTGCTGATGCCTATTTGCCAGCGATCTGGGAGGCAGGCCGCCAGGGGCAGGGGGGCCAGCAATTTGCCATTCCTTGGTATTTGACCGCGCGGATCACCATGGCCAACCGCCGGCTGCTTGAGCGGGCCGGCTACAGCGCCCCACCGGCTTCCTGGGACCAGGTGCCGGCTTTTGCCGAGGCCGTGCGCCGCCGCACGGGCCGCTACGCCTTGTTTGTCACCGTGGTGCCCGACGACTCCGCCGAGCTGCTCGAGACCCTGGTGCAGATGGGGGTGAAGTTGCTGGATGGGGAGCAACGAGCCGCCTTTAATAGCCCCGCAGGGCGGCGTGCCTTTGCCTTCTGGAGTGACCTCTACCGTCGCGGTCTGCTGCCGCGGGAGGTGGTGAGCCAGGGCTACCGGAGAGCCATCGAGCTCTACCAATCGGGCGACCTGGCCCAGGTGGCCACGGGCCCCGACTTCCTGCGCAACCTGCAGACCAATGCTCCCGGCATTGCAGCGGTCACGGCACCCTTTGCGCCGCTCACGGGTGCCAGCGCTGAGGCCAACGTGGCGGTGATGAATCTGGTGGTGCCCAAGCAGAGCGTCCTGGCGGCCGAAGCGGCCCGCTTCGCCCTATTTCTCACCAATGGCCCCAACCAGTTGGCCTTCGCCGAGCAGGCGCGGGTGCTGCCCTCCAACCGGCAAGCCCTGCAGCAGCTGGAGGCCAGCCTGGCGACTGCTACTGCTCTTGGGGCTGGGGCTGGGGCGCAAGAGGCCCTGGTTCAGCGGGCCCGGTTGCTGTCGGCCCAGGCTCTTCGCCAGGCCAGGGTGCTGGTGCCTGCGAGCCCGGGGGTGAAACGACTGCAGGCGATTGTGTACACCCAGCTGCAGCGCGCCATGCTTGGCCAGGTGGCCAGTGATGCGGCCTTGACTGCTGCGGCTGACGAGTGGAACCGCTACTCCCGAGCCCGTTGGGGGTGACCCAAGGGAGCATCGAGCGTTATGGTTGCGATTCTTCATCCCGGCGCACCGCCCATGCCTTCGGAGGACAGGCCCATTTCAGACGCCTTCTCCGATTCCCTGGGGCCTGCCCCGGTCGAGCCCAAAGCCACCGTGATGGTGGTAGATGACGAAGCCGCCGTGCGCCGGGTGCTGGTGATGCGCCTGCAGCTGGCTGGCTACAGGGTGATCTGCGCTGAGGACGGCGAGGAAGCCCTCAGCCTGTTTCACCAAGAGCAGCCCGATCTCGTCGTGCTCGATGTGATGCTGCCCAAGTTGGACGGCTTTGCGGTTTGCCGCCGGCTGCGGGCTGAATCCTGCGTGCCGATCATTTTCCTCTCGGCCCTTGATGCAATCGCCGAGCGGGTGTCGGGCCTAGACCTCGGGGCTGACGACTATCTGCCCAAGCCTTTCAGCCCCAAGGAGCTCGAAGCCCGCATCGCCACAATTTTGCGACGGGTTGGCCGCGGTTCAGCCTCTGCCGAGCCTCGCGAGGTGCCCAGCGGCAGCGGTGTGCTGCGGGTGGGTGATCTGGTGGTGGACACCAACCGCCGCCAAGTGACCCGCGACAGCGAGCGCATCGGGCTTACCTACACCGAATTCAGCCTGCTTGAGCTGCTGTTCCGAGAACCGGGTCGGGTGGTGCCCCGGGCCGAAATCCTTGAGCAGCTTTGGGGCTATCCCCCCCGCCGCGCCGCCGACTTGCGGGTGGTGGACGTGTACGTAGCTCGCCTGCGCGGCAAACTCGAGCCCGACCCCCGCAATCCGGAGCTGATCCTCACGGTTCGCGGCACTGGCTACGCCTCCCAGCGGATGGCGGAAGCAAGCCTGGCTGCAAACGGCTAGCGCTCCTGCAGGATGGGCCGATTCAGTCCCCTGTCTGCCTTGTCGGATCTGCGCGAGACCCGTCTGGAGAAAGCCGCCGCCCTAGCCGCCCTCGGCCAGGGTCCCTACGGCCTGCGCTTTGAGCCCAGCCACCGCACGGCGGCTTTGCAGCAGGACCATGTCGACCTAGCCAACGGAGAGGAGCGGCAACTGGAAGTGGCCGTGGCAGGCCGGGTGATGACTCGCCGCGTGATGGGCAAGCTCGCCTTCTTCACCCTGGCTGATGAAACCGGTCCGATTCAGCTGTTTATTGAGAAGGCCACCCTCGAGGCGTCCATGCCGGAGGACCCCGAGGCTTTCGCTCACCTCACTTCTTTGGTGGATGCCGGTGACCTGATCGGCGTGCAGGGCAGCCTGCGCCGCACCGATCGCGGTGAGCTTTCGGTGAAGGTCAAGGGCTGGACCATGCTCTGCAAGAGCCTCCAGCCCCTGCCCGATAAGTGGCACGGCCTGGCGGATGTGGAGAAGCGCTACCGCCAGCGCTACTTGGATCTGATCGTGTCGCCCCACACCCGCGAAACCTTCCGGCGCCGGGCCGTGGCGGTGAGCTCCATGCGTCGCTGGCTCGATGAGCGCGACTTTTTGGAGATCGAAACGCCGGTGCTGCAGAGCGTGCCCGGTGGTGCTGATGCTCGCCCGTTTGAGACGCACCACAACGCCCTCGATCTACCCCTCACCCTGCGCATCGCCACCGAGCTGCACCTCAAGCGGCTGGTAGTGGGCGGCTTTGAGCGGGTCTACGAGCTGGGGCGCATCTTTCGCAACGAGGGGATCAGCACCCGCCACAACCCCGAGTTCACCTCGGTGGAGATCTACCAGGCTTATGCCGACTACACCGACATGATGGCGCTCACTGAGCAGCTGATTGCCCACGTATGCCAACAGGTGTGCGGTAGCACCGAGATCAGCTATCAGGGCACCGACATCGACCTGGCGCCCCCTTGGCGGCGGGCCACCATGCACGAGTTGGTGCAAGCCGCCACCGGCCTTGATTTCAATTCTTTTGATAGCCGAGAGGCAGCGGCTGCAGCCATGGGAGCCCAGGGGCTGGAGGTGCCAGCCCTGGCCGATTCCGTCGGCCGGTTGTTGGTGGAGGCCTTCGAGCAGCGAGTGGAGGCGGATCTGATCCAGCCAACCTTCGTGATCGACTACCCCGTGGAGAACTCACCCCTGGCCCGAGCCCATCGCAGCAAGCCCGGCATGGTGGAGCGGTTTGAGCTTTTCATCGTGGGCCGTGAAACCGCCAACGCCTTCAGCGAGTTGATCGATCCGGTGGACCAGCGCCAGCGGCTTGAGGCCCAGCAGGAGCGCCGTGCTGCCGGCGACGAAGAGGCGCAAGGCGTTGACGAGGACTTCATCCAAGCACTGGAGGTGGGTATGCCCCCCACGGGCGGCCTGGGAATTGGCATTGATCGACTGGTGATGCTTCTCACCGACAGCCCCTCGATCCGTGATGTGATCGCCTTCCCCCTCTTACGTCCGGAGGTGCGTTCGGAGGCCCGTCAGGAGGTTGGGCCTGGCGCAATGGGATAATCCCTCTAGTAGGCAATCTCCCCCATCCGGGGTCAGCGATTCCATGAGTGGCGAGCGCGTTGGTTTTCGCTTCAAACACGCGGATGCTGTGGTGAAGCGCAACCCCCAGGGTCGCTCGCGCCGGGGCTGGGTGATGGAGCCGGTGGAGCAGACCACCAGCCGTGGCACCAAGATGCCCGCCTACCGAATTCGTTGGCGGGACAGTGAACGTCCCGAGATAGTGCTGCAGCACATGCTGATCGCCGATCCCGACCCCACTCCGCCACCCGATGGTGTCAGCCTGGTGCCCCCGGCGCCCAAGGCTTGAACGCCCAAAGGCTTGAACGCCCAAAGGCTTGAACGCCAAAAGGCTTGAAGGTCAACAGGCTGGACCACAAGCCAGCTCGATCAACTCCAGCCCCGTAGCCGATAGATCGCCAGCCCCAAGTGCTCCTTCAGGGCCAAGGTGCTCAGGTAGAGCGCTTCGGCGTCGGGCAACAAACTCTTGAGCGTGTTGCCCAAGGTGGGTTTGCCGTAGTGGGCACGATCCGGCAGCTGGTAGTCGCAGGCGACCGGCACCACCGTCAGGCCGCTGCGCTGTTGGAAGGTGGCCAGTGAGCGGGGCATGTGAAAGGCACTGGTGACCAGCAGAACCCTGGTCCAGCCCCGTCGCCGGCCCAGCGCGCCGATGTCGCGAGCCTCCTCGGCGGTGGTGCGGGAGCCGGGGTTGATCAGGATCCGATCGGCTGGCAGCCCTAGCTCCTGGGCCAGATCCCTGGCCCAGAGCGCTTCAGGTGGGGCGGGATCATGGCCCGTGAAGCTCACCCGTCCACCGCTGGTCACCAGCAGGGGAGCCAGGCCCCTGCGCACCAGTTGCACGCCGCGCAGCAGCCGGTCGCCCCCTTCCGTCACTTCGACACCCTGGCGGGGTGGCAGGGCCGGCCGCAAGCCGCCGCCCAGCACCACCACCGCGTCGGCACGGGGCAGCTGCTGCGGGGTGAGCGCCGCCGCCCGATCCTCCAGGCCCCAGATCAGCTGGCGGCTGCTGAGCGGCATGGCACACAGCCAGATCAGTCCCACCCCCGTTCCACTCAGCCAGAGGCTGGCCTGACGTCGCCGGCGACTGCCTTGCTCACTGCCTTTGGCCGCCGCAGCCAGGCCCAGGAGTTGTAGCAGCAGCCCTAGACCCAGCGGGTAGAGCAGCAACGGCAGCAGTTTGGACAACAGAAAACCCATGGCGGCAGGTGGTTGGGCTGGGCGTCAGCGGCTGTGATTGTGGGCTCTCCAGGATTCTGTACAGCCTGTACGGAATACAGCAGGGCTCGGGCTTGGAACGCGTCGAACGGTGGAGCGACACGACAGGAGACTCCGGCGTAGCTCTGCTTTTGTTTTCAGCCCTGGCGCCGGCGCAACGTCTCCAAGGCCTGTTCGGCCTCGAAGCTGGCCCAGTCCTGCTCCAGGCTGGAGGCCTTTGGCGGGCGGGGACGGCTCTCCAGTTCGCGCAGATCGCGCTCCACGGCCGCGAAGCTCACCCCCAGTTCCCCGAGGCGTTGCCAGCGCAGCCGGCCCTGTTCCATCAGGCCCAGCTGGTGGGCTTCAGCCCGCTCGGCCAGGGCTGTGGCGCCGGCGGCGCGGGCCTTGGCAAGCCGTTCCTGCCAGCAGCGGATTTCAGCGGCCAATTGCAGCAGGGCCTGGCGCTCCTGTTCCGCCTGCCTTTGCAACTGGCGCCGCTGCCCCACCAGCCGGGCCTGGCGATCCCGCGCTTCCTGCTCGCCAAGCAGGGCTTCCTGGCTGGGGTTGGCGGCGAGAAAGGCCGCAAGTTGCTGATCCAGCTGCGCCTCCAGCTCGTCGAGCCAGCTCACGGGGCGGGCTGCCCGGCGGGCGTGGTGATCAACGGCGCCTCGATCTCTTGCTGGAGCGGTGTGATCGCCGCTTCGCGGGAGCGCAGCAGCAGCTGGGTGAGTCGGGCGATTGCCCCTTCGCCTAGGTCCTGGCTGCCGATGCGATCAAAGGCGCCCCGATACAGCTCCTCCAGCTCGGTGATCAGGCCCTCGCGCACCTGGCGCATGGTGGCCCGTTGCTCTTCACGACCCATGGATCTCCTACCTGATGTCAGGAGTCTGCCGTCACCAGCAGGTGCAGCGAAAGGTCGTCGGCCGGATCGCTCCAACGGCCAGCGCCCCGCCAGCCGGCGCGGGCGGCGAGGGCGAGGAAGGCCACCGGGTCGTACTTGACGCTGTACTCAGTGATCAGCGGCTCGCCCACCGCAAAGCTCCAGGCCTCCCCCGCCAGCTGCACGGTTTGCGCTTCGCGGCTCACCAGGGCCATGGCGATGCGGCTGTGCTCGGGTTGCCACCGGGCGGAGTAGGCGAAGGCGTCGGGGTTGAAGCTGCCCGCCAGGTCGCGGTTGAGCCGAATCAGCAGGTTGCGGGCAAAGGCCGCCGACACGCCAGCGGCATCGTTGTAGGCGGCCTTCAACCTTGCCACGGCTTTGGGCTGGTCGATGCCGATCAGCAGCCTGGCGCCAGGGCCCAGCAGTTGGCCCAGCTGCTGCAGCAGCGCCTGCGCTTCCTCGGGGCTGAAGTTACCGATTGAGCTGCCTGGATAGAAACCCAGGCGCCGCCTGCCGCTGAGCAAGGGGTGCTCGGGCAGCTGCCGCAGGGCGCTGTAGTCGCAGCAGATGCCGAGCACGGGCACTGCCGGGTGGCGCGCCTGAAGGGCCACGCAGCTCTGCTGAAGATGATCGGCGCTGATGTCGAGGGCTACATAGGCCGGTGGCTGCAGCGCCTCGAGCAGGGGCCCCACTTTGCGGGCATTGCCGGCGCCAAACTCCACCAGCACCCCTTCCCCCAGGGCCGCCGCCAGCTCAGGCGCCCGCGCTTCCAGCAGGGCCGTTTCGGTGCGGGTGAGCCCGTATTCCGGCTGCTCACAGATCGCCTCAAACAGCCGTGAGCCTTCGGCGTCGTACAGCAGCCAGGCCGGCAGCTGACGCGGTTGCTGGGCCATGCCCTCGCGCACTAGCCGCTGCATGTCTGCCGGTTCGGGGTGGAGGTCGATCAGTTGCATGTCAGCCGCCATCGCGGGCTAGGCGTAGGCCACCGGCCAGCCAGCGGCTCGCCGGTGGGTAGAAGTTGCGGTAAGTGAGCCGTTCGTGGCCAGGCGGGGTGAGGAAGCAGCTGCCGCGCAGCACCATCTGGGAACTCATGAACTTGCCGTTGTATTCCCCCACCCCCCCGGCCGCTGGCGCGAAGCCCGGATAGGGCCGGTAGGGGCTGGCGCTCCACTGCCAGAGCACCCCGAAGGCCTGGTCAAGTTGGGGTGCCAGCAGCTCCCATTCGGCTTCGCCCGGCAGCCGGGCACCCGCCCAGCGGGCGTAGGCATCGGCTTCAAACCAGCTCAGGTGCCGCACCGGCAACTCGGGGCGCCGCGGCTGACGCCCCGCCAGTGAAAACTCCTCGTCGCCGTCGCGCCAGTATCGCGGTCCCCGCCAGCCCCGGGCCTGAACCACCGCCCAGCCCTCGCTCATCCACAGCTCCGGCCTCTTGTAGCCGCCATCGGCAATGAAGGCTGCAAATTCGCCGTTGCTCACCAAACGGGAGCTAAGCGCAAAGGGTTCAAGCCATTGGCGGTGCCTGGGCGCCTCGTTGTCGAAATGAAAGCTGCCACCTGGATGGCCGATCTCCACCAGCCCCCCCTCGTGCTGCAGCCAGGTGGGCTCTTGGGCAACGCTCGCTTGATAGGCAGCCTCCGGCTCTGGGCCATATGCCGGCTCGAGCGGGTTGCGGCTGAAGCCATCCAGCAGGTCCATCAGCAGCAGCTCCTGGTGCTGCTGCTCGTGCTGCAGCCCCAGTTCCACCAGCTCCAGCCGGGGATCGCCCGGCTCCAGCTGCTCCAGCAGGCTGAGCAGGGCCCCATCCAGCCGCTGCCGCCAGGCCAGCACCTCGGCCAGTGCCGGCCGGCTGAGCAGGCCCCGCTGGGGCCGGGGGTGGCGGGCTCCTACTGAGTCGTAATAGCTGTTGAAAAGAAAGCCCCAGGCCTCTGGCGACACGGGGCTGCGCAGCACAAACTGCTCAAAAAACCAGGTGGTGTGGCCCATGTGCCACTTGGGCGGGCTGGCATCGGCCATGCCCTGCAGGCACACGTCTTCGGGCTGCAGGGGAGCCACAAGCTCGAGGCTGCGTTGGCGCACCTGCGCATAGCGCGCCTTCAGCTCCTGCCCCATGCCGCTGCCGCCAATCTGGGGCTAATTCAGGCCCGACCTTAGGGACCTTGCCTACGATCCCGCCACGCATTGCACGCGGATATGGCCGGCATCACTTCAGGGTTCGTGGGCGCCGTTGGCAACACGCCCCTGATCCGGCTCAATGCCCTGAGCGAGCAAACGGGCTGCGAGATCCTCGGCAAGGCCGAGTTCATGAATCCTGGGGGGTCGGTGAAGGATCGCGCCGCCCTGGGCATCCTGCTGGAGGCGGAGGAGCAGGGGCTGCTGCAGCCTGGAGGCACGGTGGTGGAAGGCACCGCTGGCAACACCGGCATTGGCCTCACCCACCTCTGCAACGCCCGCGGCTACCGGGCCCTGATCGTGATTCCCGACACCCAGTCGGCTGAGAAGATCGGCCTGCTGCGCAGCCTTGGCGCCGAGGTGCGCACGGTGCCGGCGGTGCCTTACCGCGACCCCAACAACTACGTGCGGCTTTCGGGCCGTATCGCCGCCGAAACGCCAGGGGCAGTGTGGGCCAACCAGTTCGACAACCTGGCTAACCGCCGCGCTCACTTCAACTCCACCGGCCCGGAGATCTGGCAGCAAACCGATGGGGCGGTGGATGCCTGGGTGGCGGCCACTGGCACCGGCGGCACCTATGCCGGGGTTGCCCTGTATTTGAAGCAGCAGAACCCAGCCGTGCGCTGCGTGCTGGCCGACCCCCACGGCAGTGCCCTACACAGCTGGGCCAGCCGGGGTGAGCTGGTCAGTGAGGGAAGTTCGATTACCGAGGGGATTGGCAACAGCCGCGTTACCGCCAACCTGGAGGGTGCTCCCATCGATGATGCAGTGCGCATCGACGACCAGACCGCGCTCGAGACGATCTATCAGCTGCTGTGGCAGGAGGGCCTGTTTTTGGGCGGCTCGGTGGGCATCAATGTGGCCGCGGCGGTGGAAACGGCCCGGCGGCTTGGTCCTGGTCACACGATCGTGACCGTGTTGTGCGATAGCGGCGATCGCTACCGATCTCGGCTTTATGAAGCCGATTGGCTGGTGGGCAAGGGGTTACACCAACCCCTGCGGCCCTCGCTGGAGGTGGGCTGATGGCGGTGCAGGTGGGTCAGTTGATCGGCGAGCGCTACCGGCTCGAGCAACGCCTCAGCTCCGCCCCGCCGGCAGAGGCTCCCCAGGGGGAACTCTGGCGCGCTAGCGATCAGCTAGCCGCCGAGGCGCCGATGGCCTTGCGTCTGCTGGGCCCAGCGATCGACCCGGCTCGGGCGCGCCAGCTCTGGGGCCAGCTGCAGGGGCTGCTCCATCCCCAGGTGCCCCGGCTCGGGGCGGCCATTCAGGCCCAGGAGGGTTTGTGGCTGGTGCGCGAATGGCAGGCCGGCCGTACCTACCAACTGCTGCTGCAGGCCCGTGCCGAGCGCCAGTTGGTCTTCGGTGCCGGCGAGGTGCTGCTGCTGCTGCGCCAGCTGCTGCCGGTGCTGGCCGTGTTGCATAGCCAGTCGCTGGTGCACGGCGACCTCAGCCCCGCCAACCTGTTGCGCCGCGACAGCGACGGGCTGCCGGTGTTGCTCGATTTCGGCCTGGTGGCAGGCACGGCCGTCGCCACCCCGGGCTACGCCCCACCCGAGCGGGTTCGGGTCGTAGACCCCGAGCCCTCCCCGCCGGAGCCCTGGATGGACCTGCATGCCCTCGGGGTGGTGGCCCTGGTGCTGCTCAGCGGCGAGGAGCCCGGCCGGCTACTGGATCCGGTCACCATGGACTGGCGCTGGCCGGCGGCCCTCACTGCTGAACCGGCCTTGCAGGCCCAAATCAACCGCCTGCTGGAGCGCCAGCCCGGCGAGCGCTTCGCTTCCGCCTCCCAGGCCCTGGCCGCTTTTCAGGCCATACCCATGCCAGAAAGCACCGGTCCGGTGCCCCGCGCCGACCGCACCGTCGCCCTGGTGCCCCCACCACCTCCCGCACC
Organism: Cyanobium sp. A1C-AMD; assembly: GCF_024346495.1. Classification (NCBI taxonomy): domain Bacteria; kingdom Bacillati; phylum Cyanobacteriota; class Cyanophyceae; order Synechococcales; family Prochlorococcaceae; genus Cyanobium; species Cyanobium sp. A1C-AMD. Next base: position 16,296 of record NZ_JAGQDB010000009.1, read on the forward strand.
TGCACCTCCAGCACCAGCACCTCCAGCACCAGCACCCGCAGCACCTGAAGCTCCTGCTGAACCCGCACTGGAGCCGCCCCAGCCGCCTTCGCCCGCGTTGCGTAGCCGCTTGGAGGAGCGCGAGGAGGTCGCTGAAGGCGGCGTCTGGCCTGTGGTCATTGCCCTGGTGTTGTCGGCGGTCGTGGGCACTGCCCTGGGCTGGTGGTGGCTGAGCCGCGGTCGCTTGACCCTCCCCACCCCCGATGCGGCCCTGCAGTTGCCCAACAGCCTGCCGCCGGCGGAGGTGGATCAGCGCCAGCAGCTGCTCAACCGGCTGCGGGCCATGCAGGTGGATCGGGGCTGGTTCTTGAAGTTGGTGGACGCCAGCCTGCTGGCCCAGTTTCCAGAGCGGGGCGGCCGCCTGCCCAGCGATTCCCTCGACGACTCTCCTCTGCGCAAGGTTTGGAATGAGCTTGCAGAGGAGTGGCTGGCTCGGGTGGAGCAGCTACCCCTAGAGATTCGGCGCCGCTTGGGTTCCTACACAAACGGTGACTGGGAGAGGCGCCAGCAGGCCCTGGTTAGCCAGGGACTCAGCTCAGCGGTATTGCGCCAGCTGGTGTCGGGCAGTGCCCAGAGCCTGCTGCCCGGCCGCCCCGGCGCTGACATCCCTGCCGAGCCCTTTCGCCAGCTGTGGTTTGCCGCGGCGGAGCAGGGCCTGGCCAACGTGCAGATCGAGGCGATTCAGGCCCAGGCCCAGGCAACCCAGGTGATTTCAGCCCAGGTGGAGGCTGGTGGGGCCCGGCTGTTCCCGGTGCGGTTGCCGCCGGGCTATCGCCTGGTGCTGGGCGTGAACGGCTCGCCCTTGATGCAGATGAGTGTGTTTGGTGCCGATGGCGAGCTGCTGGAAGCCAAGGGGCCCCTGCGGGTGGTCAGTTTGGGGGTGCAGAAGAACTCCCCAGTGCAGTTGCTGGTGACCAACGAGGGCGTGGCGCCGGCTCTGATCACCCTGTCGTTGCGGGCCGATCCGCCCCCTGTCGAGACGCCGCCGGTGGCCGTCCCCGAACCCTCACCGCAGGCGCCGGCGGCCCAGCCAGAGCCTCCCCAGGCTCCGGCAGTGCTCGAACAGCCCGCCGCCGCGCCACCACCGCCCGTGCCACCGCCAGTGAACTGATTCCAGCTGAGGGGTGCGGTGTTGGGCGTCTCCCGGTTTCTGTACAAGTTGTACGGAATCCGGGAGGCATATGGGCGGGTAGGTCGAGCGCTCCGGCCCCCCAATTCAGAGCCGGGCGATTGCGGCCTTGGCGTCCTTGATGTCCTGCTTGCGCCGCTCCTCGTGACGCTTGTCGTGCAGCTTGCGGCCCTTGGCCAGACCGATTGTCAACTTGATCCAGGAGCCCTTGAGATGCAGGTTCAGGGGAATCAGGGTGAGGCCTTTTTGATCTAGGCCAATCCGCAATTTGTCAATTTCGCGGCGGTGGGCCAGCAATTTGCGCACCCGCAACGGCTCGTGGTTAAAAAATGCGCTGGCATGGCTGTGGGGCGAAATGTGCACGTTGTGCAGCTGCAGTTCTCCCTTGCGAATCAGGCAGAAGCCATCGCGCAGGTTTGATTGCCCGGCCCGGATCGACTTCACCTCGGTGCCAAATAGCTCCAGGCCACACTCCAGGGTTTCCAGAATTTCGTATTGATGCCGGGCAAAGCGGTTGTCAGCCAGCAGCTTGTTGGCGGCATCGCGCTGGGCCTTAGCGCTCTTCTTGCCCCCGCCCTTGGCCATCGCTGCTCCGCAACCGTCCCCTTGATCTCCCGACCCTAGGGAGCCCCCGGTACCCTCGCTGCATGGCCATCGTCTCCTCGGGATCTTCGGCGCCCCGCGGCCGCCCCAGCCGCGACGAGCCACCAGCGCGTCTTGTGGATCCCGCTCCCGTGCTCGAGGAGCTCCCCTCTGTAGCCAGTGGCCTGCCCCGGGAGGACAGTCTCCGTCCCAAGCGCCTTGCCGATTACATCGGCCAGAGCGAGCTCAAGCAGGTGCTGGCCATCGCGGTGGAGGCCACCCGCGCCCGCCAAGAGGCCCTCGACCACGTGCTGCTCTACGGCCCACCGGGCCTGGGCAAAACCACCATGGCTTTGGTGCTGGCTGAGGAGTTGGGCGTGCGCTGCCGCATCACCAGCGCCCCGGCCCTAGAGCGCCCTCGCGACATCGTTGGCCTGCTGGTCAACCTGCAGCCCCATGAGCTGCTGTTCATCGATGAGATTCATCGGCTCAACCGGGTGGCTGAGGAAATTCTTTATCCAGCGATGGAGGATTACCGCCTCGATCTCACCGTGGGTAAGGGCACGACGGCCCGCACCCGCAGCCTGGATCTGCCCCCTTTCACGCTTGTTGGCGCCACCACTCGGGCCGGATCGCTGAGTTCACCGCTGCGGGATCGCTTCGGCCTGATTCAGCGGCTTGAGTTCTACGGACTCGATGAGCTTCAGCAAATTGTGGAGCGGGCTGCTGGCCTGCTCCAGATCAAGCTGGAGGGTGGGGCCGCCTTGGAAGTTGCCCGCCGCTGTCGCGGCACCCCCCGCATTGCCAATCGCCTGCTGCGTCGGGTGCGCGATGTGGCATCGGTGCGGGGCCATGGCCGCATCGGCGCGCCCCTAGTTGCGGAGGCCCTAAGCCTGCATCGCGTTGACGACCGCGGCCTCGATGCCAGTGACCGGCGTTTGCTCACCTTGATGCTCGAGGGCTACGGCGGCGGCCCCGTGGGCCTCGACACCCTGGCTGCCGGTCTCGGCGAAGATTCCTCCACCCTCGAAGCGGTGGTGGAGCCCTACCTGTTGCAGCTGGGTTTTCTGCAGCGCACCCCCCGGGGCCGGCTGGTTACCCCGGCGGGCCGCAACCACCTGGGCTGGCCGGCTAATGCGGCCGCATGACCAGCAGCCAACAATGATTCCTACGTTGTTTTCCTTGCTGCTGGGCCTGCAGCTGCTGCTGCCCCAGCTATTTGATCAGGCCCTCAGCGCCAGCCGGCAGGGGCGCTTTGATGAGGCTCTACCCCTCTGGAACCAGGTGCTGGAGGTGGCCCCGGACGATGCGGCGGCCTGGAGTAATCGCGGCAATGTGCAGCTCGCCCTGGGCGATCCCCGCGCTGCCATTGCTGACCAGACCAAGGCGATGCAGCTCGACGGCGAGAGCCCCGATCCCCACCTCAATCGCGGCACAGCCGAGGAGGCCCTGGGCCAGTGGGCTGCCGCCGAAGCCGACTATCGCTGGATCCTGGAGCGCGCCCCCAGCGATGAGGGTGAACCGCGCGCCTCGGCCCTCTACAACCTCGGCAACGTGCAGGGCTCCCTGGGTGACTGGCAGGAGGCGCGCCGTTGCTTTGAAGCCGCTTCCCTAGCTAGGCCAGGCTTTGCCATGGCCCGCTCCAGTGCCGCCCTGGCGGCCTTCCAGCTGGGCGATCGCGCTGAGGCCGAGCGGCAGCTGCGCAACCTGATCCGCCGCTATCCCCTGTTTGCTGATGCCCGAGCTGGTCTCACCGCCCTGCTCTGGCAGAAGGGGGCTCGCGGTGAGGCCGAAAGCAACTGGGCCGCGGCCTCCGGCCTCGATCCCCGCTACCGGCAGCAAGAATGGTTGCTTGCGACGCGGCGTTGGCCCCCCGAGCCGGTGGAAGCTTTGGCGCAATTCCTCGCTTTGGCCCCTTGAACGATGGCCCTCTAATGACGGCAACACCCTGCAGCTGGAATTGGCAGGCCCTGGGGCTTGAGCAGGCCTTGGCCGAGGTGCTGCCGGAGCTGATCCAGTTGCGGCGTCATATCCATCGCCATCCCGAGCTAAGTGGCCATGAGCAGCAGACCGCTGCCCTGGTGGCAGGTGAGCTGCGGCGCTGGGGTTGGCAGGTGCGCGAGGGTGTCGGCCGCACCGGCGTGCTGGCGGAGTTGGGGCCAGAGCAGGGGCTTGATGGCTTGCCCGCCCCCCTGGTGGCCCTGCGGGTGGATATGGATGCCCTGCCTGTGGAGGAGCGCACCGGCCTCGACTACGCCTCCACCCAGCAGGGCCTGATGCATGCCTGCGGCCACGACCTGCATACCGCCGTGGGGCTGGGGGTGGCCTACCTGCTGGCGGAGCTTGCCGAGCGCCACCCCGAGCTGTTCACGGCCAGGGTGCGGCTGTTGTTTCAGCCCGCTGAGGAAACGGCCCAGGGGGCGGCCTGGATGAAGGCCGATGGCGCCATGGACGGCGTGGCAGCCCTGTTTGGTGTGCACGTGTTTCCCAGCCTGGCGGCGGGCACGATCGGCGTGCGCAGCGGCAGCCTTACGGCGGCGGCCGGTGAGCTGGAGGTGGAGGTGCTGGGCGAGGGCGGCCACGGCGCCCGGCCCCACCAGAGCACTGACGCCATTTGGATTGCGGCGCGGGTGGTGAGTGGTCTGCAGGAGGCGATCAGCCGCCGCCTTGATGCCCTGCATCCGGTGGTGGTGAGTTTCGGGCGGATCGAGGGCGGTAAGGCTTTCAACGTGATCGCCGACCATGTGCGCCTGCTCGGCACGGTGCGCTGCCTCGACACCGACGTGCACGCCCAGCTGCCAGGGTGGATCGAAGACACGGTGCAGGCCCTCTGCCGCGGCCATGGCGGCGAGGCCCGGGTCCGCTATCGGGTGATTTCACCGCCCGTGCACAACGACCCTGCCCTCACCGAGCTGGTGGCGGATGCTGGGGTGGAGCTGCTCGGCCGCCAGCAGGTGCAGTGGCTCGAGCAGCCGTCTTTGGGAGCAGAGGATTTCGCTGAACTGCTCGATGGCATCCGCGGCACCATGTTTCGGCTGGGGGTGGCGGGGCCTCAGGGCTGCACGCCGTTGCATAGCAACAGCTTCGCTCCCGACGAAGCGGCCCTGCCGGTGGGGATTGGCGTGCTCACCTTGAGCCTGCTGCGCTGGATGGAGCGGCGCCCGTGAGGCAAAGGCCCTGGCTGCGGGGGTTGCTGGCCCTCTCCTCGCCCCTGTTGATCCTGCTGGCATTGCTTGTGCTGCTGCAGCGCCGCGGCGTCGATCGGATTCCAGCCCTGCCAGCTCTGCTGATCGGCACGGGCCTGCTTGTTACCAGTGCGGTGGGCCGGCGGCGACGACGGCGTGAGCTGCTGGCGGCCCTGCGCCACGATGGCGATGTATGAACAATCCCTCTCCCGATCTTGCGGCCCTGCGTGAGGCCATTCTTTGCGGAGACCCCAGCCGGGCCATGCCCGCCCTGGTGGGTTTGCGGGAGGTGCCGGTGGAGCAGGCCGTGCCCTTACTCCTGCTCGGGCTGGAGCAGAGCATGTTCATGGTGCGCTCGCTCAGCTGCGCCGGCCTTGGGGTGAAGCAAAACGAGGCCGGCTGGCAGGCGCTGGTGGCCTCGATGCAGGGCGATGAGGACGCCAATGTGCGGGCCGAAGCTGCTAACTCCCTGGTGAGCCACAGCCTTGAGCGGGCCTGGCCCCTGCTGCGTGATGGGTTTGCAGCCGATCAGCAGTGGCTGGTGCGCTGCAGCATCCTTTCGGCTCTTGCTGAGCAGCCAGCCATTGATCCGGCCTGGTTGCTGGAGCTGGCGTCGATGGCGATCACAGACGCTGATGGCACAGTGCGGGTGGGCGGCGCCGAGATCCTGGCCCGCTTGGTGCGGGAGCAGGGCACTCCCGAGGCCCGGGTCCTGTTGCAGCAGCTTCAGGCCGACCCCGACCACCGGGTGGTGGCCGCGGCGCTCAATGGTCTGCAGAGCTAGGTTGGATGGGTCACTAGGGGTGCCCCGCTGCCGGCCTTAATCAGTTGTGCAGCTTCGGGCTGAGATCACACCCTCCGAACCTGATCCGGGTCATGCCGGCGCAGGGAAGTGGAATTGGATTGTGAAACCACTCTCAGGCTGCGCCCCGCCCTATCTGCAGCCTCAAATGCGTAGCGCCTGGATTGAGAAGCGTCGCGGCACCGCGAACTATTCCCAGATGTATTACGCCCGCCAGGGCGTAGTGACTGAAGAGATGGCCTATGTGGCCAAGCGGGAAAACCTGCCCGAATCGTTGGTGATGGAGGAGGTGGCTCGGGGACGCATGATCATCCCGGCCAACATCAATCACCTCAATTTGGAGCCGATGGCGATCGGCATCGCCAGCCGCTGCAAGGTGAACGCCAATATCGGCGCCTCTCCCAACGCTTCCGATCTCGATGAGGAGGTGGCCAAGCTGCGCCTAGCTGTGAAGTATGGCGCCGACACGGTGATGGATCTCTCCACCGGCGGCGTCAACCTCGATGAGGTGCGCACGGCGATCATTAATGCCTCGCCGGTGCCGATCGGCACCGTGCCCGTATATCAGGCGCTCGAGAGCGTGCACGGCTCAATCGAGAAGCTCGACGCCGACGACTTCCTGCACATCATCGAGAAGCACTGCCAGCAGGGCGTTGACTACCAAACGATTCATGCCGGCCTGCTGATTGAGCACCTGCCGCTAGTGAAGGGTCGCCTCACCGGCATCGTGAGCCGCGGTGGCGGGATCTTGGCCCAGTGGATGCTTTATCACCACAAGCAGAACCCCCTGTTCACCCATTTCGATGACATCATCGAAATCTTCAAGCGCTACGACTGCAGCTTCTCCCTTGGGGACTCCCTGCGGCCGGGTTGCCAGCACGACGCCTCCGACGCCGCCCAGCTGGCTGAGCTCAAAACCCTTGGCCAGCTAACCCGCCGCGCCTGGGAGCACGATATCCAGGTGATGGTGGAGGGTCCGGGCCATGTGCCGATGGATCAGATCGAATTCAACGTTAAAAAGCAGATGGAGGAGTGCAGTGAGGCCCCCTTCTATGTGCTGGGCCCGCTGGTCACAGACATCGCCCCCGGTTACGACCACATCACCAGCGCCATCGGTGCGGCGATGGCCGGTTGGTATGGCACAGCGATGCTCTGCTATGTGACCCCCAAGGAGCACCTGGGCCTGCCTAATGCCGAGGATGTGCGTGAAGGCTTGATCGCCTACAAGATCGCTGCCCACGCTGCCGACATCGCTCGTCACCGCCCCGGTGCCCGCGACCGCGACGACGAACTCAGCCGGGCTCGCTATGCCTTCGATTGGAACAAGCAGTTTGATCTATCCCTGGATCCTGAGCGGGCTCGCGAGTATCACGACGAAACTCTTCCTGCAGATATCTATAAACAGGCCGAGTTCTGCTCGATGTGTGGCCCCAAGCACTGCCCAATGCAAACCAAGATCACTGATGAGGATCTGGAAGGGCTTGAGCAGGTGCTGGCGGAGCAGAAAGCAGGAGCTGAGGCTGGGGCTGCGGTAGTGGTGTGAGATCACCCTGCTTGGGGTTCACGGTTCTGTTAGTTGACATAAAAAAAGCCCCGCCGTTAGGCGGGGCTTTTCAGTCTCTGTTGAATCAGCCCAGCGACTTGGCTGTTGCCACCACGTTGTCGACGGTGAAGCCAAACTTCTCGAGGCAGACCGGGCCGGGAGCGGATGCGCCGAAGCGGTCGATCGAGATGCAGGCGCCATCGAAGCCGGTGTATTTGTGCCAGCCGAAGGAGCTGGAGGCTTCCACCACAACGCGCTTGCGTACGGCGGCGGGCAGCACGCTTTCGCGGTAGGCGGCATCCTGCTCTTCGAACAGCTCGATGCAGGGCATCGAAACTACCCGCACGTTCTTACCTTCGGCGCGCAGCTGGGCTGCGGCTTTCGTGCAGAGCTCCAGCTCGGTGCCGGTTCCGATCAGGATTAGTTCCGGGGTGCCATTGCTGTCCTCCAGGATGTAGCCACCTTTGGCCACATGGGCTGCAGCCGAACCAGGCTGGTTGGCCATGGCTTGGCGGCTGAGGGCCAGCACGGTGGGGCGCTTGCGGTTGGTGACAGCAACTTGATAAGCACCCATGGTCTCGTTGCCATCGCCGGGGCGCATCACCAGCAGGTTGGGGATGGCGCGCAGGTTGGCGAGGGTTTCCACCGGCTGGTGGGTGGGGCCGTCTTCGCCCAGACCGATCGAGTCGTGGGTGAGCACGTAGATCACTCCCAACTCGCTCAAGGCCGAAAGGCGCATGGCGCCGATCATGTAGCCAGCGAAAACCAGGAAGGTGCCGCCGTAGGGGATCAGGCCGCTGCCGTGGTAGGCGATGCCATTCATGATCGCCGCCATGGCGTGCTCGCGCACGCCGAAGTGCAGGTAGCGGTTGGCTTCGGCACCCTTCTGGAAGCTCGCCTCGCCTTTGATATCGGTGAGGTTGGAGTGGGTGAGGTCGGCCGAGCCGCCAATTAGCTCGGGCAGGTTGGGGCCGAAGGCGTTAAGGGCGTTGTAGGAGTGCATGCGGGTGGCCAAACCCTTGTCTTCTGGGCTGAAGCTCGGCAGGGAAGCGTCCCAACCCTGGGGCAGCTCGCCGCGAAGCTGGCGCTCGAATTCAGCCGCTTCAGCGGGGTACTGGCTGCGGTAGGTGGCCAGGCTGGCGTTCCAGGTGGCTTCAAGTGCTTCACCGCGGCTGATCGCTTGGCGCCAGTGGTCGTAGGCATCCTGGGGAACCTCAAATTCGCCGTAGCTCCAGTCGAGGGCTTTGCGGGTGAGCTCTGCTTCGTCGGCGCCTAGGGCTGCGCCGTGAACTCCAGCGGTATTGGCCTTGTTTGGCGAGCCGTAGCCGATTGTGGTGGTCACCTTGATCAAGCTGGGCTTGTCGGTGACGGCCTTGGCTGCCTCGATGGCTTGGGCAATGGCGGCCACATCGGTGTTGCCATCCTTGACGTGGATGGTGTGCCAGCCATAGGCCTCGTAGCGCTTCAGCACGTCCTCGGTGAAGGAGACCGAGGTGTTGCCGTCGATGGTGATGTGGTTGTCGTCGTAGAGGGCAATCAGCTTGCCCAAGCCCAGGTGGCCGGCCAGGGAGGCGGCTTCACCGCTCACGCCTTCCTGGTTGCAGCCGTCGCCCATGATCACGTAGGTGTAGTGATCAACCAGGTCGCAGCCGGGCTTGTTGAACTTGGCAGCCAGGTGCGCTTCGGCGATAGCCAGTCCCACGGCGTTGGAGATGCCCTGGCCCAGGGGGCCGGTGGTGACCTCAACGCCGGGGGTTTCGAAGGTTTCAGGGTGACCAGGGGTGCGGCTACCCCACTGGCGGAATTGCTTGATGTCTTCGATGGTCACCGAGTCGTAGCCGGTGAGGTGCAGCAGCGCGTAAAGCAACATGCAGCCGTGGCCAGCCGAGAGCACGAAGCGGTCCCGGTTGAACCACTTGGGGTTCTTGGGGTTGTGCTTAAGCACCTTGTCCCACAGGGCGAAGGCCATCGGGGCGCAGCCCATGGGCAGGCCGGGGTGGCCCGAATTGCTCTTATTGATCGCGTCAATCGCTAAGAAGCGGATGCTGTTGACGCAGAGCGATTCAACGGATGTGGAGGGAGCGGCGACCATGGCTAAGGCAGGTGGGGGAGTGGGAGGAGGAGGCTCACGCCATGCGGCGGAACGCCAGGCAGACGTTGTGACCGCCAAACCCGAAGGAATTGGAGAGCACCACGTTGAGGGTGTGTTCCCTGGCCTGGTTGGGAACCACATCCAGATCGCAGGCCGGATCCGGATTTTGGTAATTGATGGTAGGTGGCACCAGGTTGTGCTCAATAGCCAGCACCGCTGCGACCGCCTCGATGCCGCCGCTGCCTCCAAGGAGGTGGCCGGTCATCGATTTCGTGGAGCTCACGGGTATCTGGTAAGCCCAATCCCCGAGGGCACTCTTGATGGCGGAGGTTTCGTTGCTGTCGTTGGCCTGGGTGCTGGTGCCGTGGGCATTGACGTAGTCGACGGCTTCTGGCTCAAGCCGGGCATCCTTGAGGGCAAGACGCATGGCTTCAGCACCGCCAACCCCCCCCGGGGTAGGTGAGGTGATGTGGTGGGCGTCGCAGGTCATGCCGTAGCCCACCACCTCCGCCAGGATCTGGGCACCGCGAGCCTGGGCGTGCTCCAGGCTCTCGAGCACAATCACCCCGGCGCCTTCGCCGATCACGAAGCCGTTGCGCTCGGCGTCGAAGGGGCGACTGGCCGTGGTGGGATCGTCGTTGCGGAAGGACAGGGCCTTGGCGCTGGCAAATCCCGCTACCCCCAGAGGAGTAATGGCCGATTCGGCACCACCAGCGACCATCACGTCAGCCAGGCCCAGCTGGATCAGCCGGTAGGCATCACCGATGGCATTGGAGCCGGCGGCGCAGGCGGTGGCTACCGCGCTGCTGGGTCCCTTGGCGCCAAGGGCAATGGCCGTTAGGCCAGTCGCCATATTGGGGATCATCATCGGGACGCAGAACGGACTCACCCGATCGGGGCCCCGATCTTTGAGAACGTGGGCCTGGGTTTCCATCATCAGCAGGCCTCCAACGCCGGAGCCAATGGCTGTGCCCACTCGGTGTTGGTTGGACTCATCAATGGTGAGGCCCGCATGGGCGACAGCTTGCTTGGCGGCGATTACCCCAAACTGGCAAAAGCGATCCCAGCGCTTGGATTCCTTTGGCTCTAGCCAGCCGGAGGGGTCAAAATCTTTAACTTCAGCTGCGAAGCGACAGGCATGACGACTGGCATCAAAAAGAGTGATGCCCGCCACGCCGTTGCGCGCCGTGCTCAGACCCTCCCAGTAGCTGGAGACGTCGTTACCGATCGGTGTGATCGCGCCGAGACCGGTGACGACGACGCGCTGGAGACCCTGCACCATGGGGTGGCTCAGGCCTGCTTGTCCTGAATGAACTTGACGGCATCGCCAACGGTGGTGATGCCTTCTGCAGCTTCGTCAGGGATTTCGATGTCAAAGGCTTCTTCCAGAGCCATTACCAACTCGACGGTGTCGAGGGAATCGGCACCCAGATCATTCTGAAAGTTTGATTCGGGCTTCACTTCCCCAGCGTCAACGCTGAGCTGCTCGGCAACGATCGAGCGCACTTTCTCGTAGATCGCTTCCTGGGACATGGCCGCTGTGAGAGTCGATGCACTCTACGGGTCACCCCGCTGGGCTCCCCCCGGCGTATGAACAAGGGTGACGGGCTGCGGGCTCCTTTGCTGTGGGTCCGGAGGCTGTGGGTACGTTGGGTTCCACGCCGTTTGTTCCCGGCTCAGGCCCATGTCCCACGCCGTCAAGATTTACGACACCTGCATCGGTTGCACCCAATGTGTGCGTGCCTGCCCACTCGACGTGCTCGAGATGGTGCCCTGGGATGGCTGCAAAGCCGGCCAGATCGCATCCTCTCCCCGCACGGAAGATTGCGTCGGTTGTAAGCGCTGTGAAACCGCTTGCCCCACCGACTTCCTGAGCATTCGCGTTTACTTGGGCGACGAAACCAGTCGCTCGATGGGCTTGTCCTACTGAAGATCATTGGCGCTAATGCCAATAAGCTCAAGCCCGGCCCTTCGCCGGGCTTTTTTGTTGCGCTCCTCGCTGGCCCAGGCCTATGTGCGGCATCGTTGCCCTGATTGGATCGCGGGAGGCGGCTCCCCAACTGCTGGAGGGGCTGCGCCAGCTGGAATATCGCGGCTACGACTCCGCCGGTATTGCCACGGTTGATGGGGCTAGCCTCCATTGCCTCAAGGCGGAGGGCAAACTTGTCAATCTCACGACCCGCTTTGAGGCCCAGGGAGCTCCCGGCCAGTGCGGCATTGGCCATACCCGGTGGGCTACCCACGGCAAGCCGGAGGAGCGCAACGCCCACCCCCACCTCGATGGCTCTGGCCGTTTGGCGGTGGTGCAAAACGGCATCATCGAGAACTACCGCGGCTTGAGGGAGGAGCTGCAATCGCAAGGGGTGCTGTTCCGCTCCGAGACCGATACGGAGGTAATTCCCCACCTGCTGGCTCGGGAGCTGGATCGCCGCCGGGCGGCAGGTGAGCAGGCTTCAGCGGTGCTGCTACTGGCTGCTTTGCAGTCGGTGTTGCCGTTGCTGCAGGGGGCCTATGCCCTGGCGGTGGTGTGGGCAGAGGCCCCTGGCGCCCTAGTGGTGGCCCGTAAGGCTGCGCCCCTGCTGATTGGGCTGGGGGAGGGAGAGTTTCTCTGCGCCAGCGACACCCCTGCCCTGGCGGGCTTCACCCGCACTATTTTGCCGATGGAAGACGGCGAGGTGGCCCTGCTCACCCCGCTGGGCATCGAGCTTTATGACGCCGCGGGCCAGCGTGTTCAGCGCAGCCCCAGCCTGCTTAGCGGCACCGAGCACGTGGCGGATAAGCGCAGCTTCCGCCATTTCATGCTCAAGGAGATCCACGAGCAGCCTGAAACGGCCGCCCTTTGGGTGGCTCGGCACCTGCCAGAGGTTGTGGAAGGGGAGGCGACTCCATTGGTGGCACTACCTCTGGCGGCTGAGGTGTTTGAGGGTGTGGAGCGGATCCAGATCCTGGCCTGCGGCACCAGCCGCCACGCCGCCCAGGTGGGCGCCTATCTGCTGGAGCAGCTGGCTGGTATCCCCACAAGCGTTTTTTATGCCAGTGAATTTCGTTATGCGCCGCCGCCGCTTAGCCCCCACACGCTCACGATCGGCGTGACCCAGTCGGGGGAAACCGCCGACACCCTGGCGGCCCTGGCGATGGAGCAGGAGCGTCGCCGGCTAGTGGCCGATCCGGCCTACCGGCCGCGGCTGCTGGGCATCACCAACCGGGCAGAAAGCTCCCTGGCCCGGATGGTGGACCACATCCTTGACATTGGCGCCGGCATTGAGGTGGGGGTTGCGGCGACCAAGACCTTCCTTGGCCAACTGCTGGCTTTCTACGGGTTGTCCCTGGCATTTGCGGAGCGGCGAGTGGGCCAGCGGCAGGGTGGCGTTAGCTCGGGCCGCAGCCGCGAGGAGCTCAAGGCGCTGGTGGCCCAGTTGCGCCAGTTGCCCCAGCAGCTGGAGGCCCTGGTGGCAGACCACGACCAGCGCTGCGCTTCCCTGGCCCACCGCTTTGAGGGCACTCAGGATGTGATCTTTCTGGGCCGTGGCATCAACTACCCGATTGCCTTGGAGGGTGCGCTCAAGCTCAAGGAGATCAGCTACATCCACGCCGAGGGCTATCCGGCCGGCGAGATGAAGCATGGGCCGATCGCCCTGCTTGATGCCAAGGTGCCTGTGGTGTCAATCGCCATGCCAGGTGCGGTGTTCGACAAGGTGCTCAGCAATGCCCAGGAGGCCAAGGCCCGCGATGCCCAGCTGATCGGTGTGGCACCCGAATGCCCTGACGCTGAGTTGTTTGATGTCTTGCTGCCGGTGCCGGCGGTAGACGAGCTACTCAGCCCGCTGCTAACTGTGATTCCTATGCAGTTGCTCAGCTATCACATTGCCGCCCACCGGGGCCTGGATGTGGACCAACCCCGCAACCTGGCCAAGAGCGTCACGGTTGAGTGAGGGTTGGCGCGGGGGTTGGAGCTGGGCTGGCGTCGCTGCGTCCGTAGCGATCTTCAAAGCGGACTATGTCGTCTTCGCCTAGGTAGGGTCCGCTCTGCACCTCGATCAGCTCCACCGGAATCTTGCCAGGGTTGGAGAGGCGGTGGCGGCAACCCAGGGGGATGTAGGTGCTCTGGTTTTCGCCTACCAGCTCCCTGCCACCATCTTTTTCCACTACCGCCGTTCCCTGCACCACGATCCAGTGCTCGGCGCGGTGGTGGTGCATCTGCAGCGACAGGCTGGCTCCGGGGTTGACCACGATCCGCTTCACCTGCCAGCGCTCACCCTCGGTGACGCCGTCGTAGGAGCCCCAGGGGCGGTAGATCTTGCGGTGGGCCTTGCTCTCTGGTGCCCCTTCCCTCTCCAGCCGCCCCACTATTGCTTTGACCTCCTGGGCTCGGTCGCGGTGGGCTACCAGCACGACGTCATCGGTTTCCACCACCACCAGATCCTCTACACCGAGTCCCACCACCAGCCGATGCTCGCTGCGTAGATAGCAATTGCTGCTTCCCTCGCTGATCACCCGGCCCCGCAGCACGTTGCCGTCGCTGTCTTGATCGGCGGTTTCCCACAGGGCGCTCCAGCTGCCCACATCACTCCAACCTGCCTCCAGGGGCAACACGGCGCCGCGGTCGGTGCGCTCCATCACCGCCACATCCAGCGCCACGCTGGGGCAGCTGGCAAAGGCCTCCCGCTCCAGCCGCAGAAAGTCGAGATCGGCGCTGTCGTGCTCCAGCGAGGAGCGGCAGGCGCTCACAACCTCAGGCGCCAGCCGCTCCAATTCGGCCAGGATCGCGCTGGCCTTGAACAGGAACATGCCGCTGTTCCAGGTGAAGCGCCCCGTCGCAAGAAATTGCTCCGCGGTGGCCCGATCCGGCTTCTCCACAAACCGGGCGATTGGTACCGGTTCGTTGGCACCGAGCAGCGACTGGGCGGCTTCGATGTAGCCGTAGCCGGTTTCTGGCGCCGTGGGCACGATTCCAAACGTCACCAGCTGGCCGGCTTCAGCTGCTGCCATCCCCGCAGTCACCGTGGCGCGGAAGGTGGCGGCATCACGGATCACGTGGTCTGCCGCCAGCACCAACAGCAGGGGATCTTCCCCATGGGCGGTGGCCTGCAGCGCTGCTACCGCCACCGCCGGAGCGGTATTGCGGCCGACCGGCTCCAGCAGGATCGCTTGGGGCTCCACGCCGATCTGGCGCAATTGCTCGGCCACGATGAAGCGGTGGTCTTCATTGCAGATCAGCAGAGGAGCCCCTAAACCCGGCAAACCCGCCAGGCGCTGCTGGGTCTGCTGCAGCAGGGTGTCTTCTCCCGTGCTTGCCAGGGGCCAATACTGCTTGGGGTAACTAGCTCTCGACAGCGGCCACAGCCGCGTGCCCGTGCCGCCGCACAGGATCACCGGCACAAGTGCACTGCTTGGGGAGCTAGGGCTATTTGCCATGGACCGGACTGGGTTGAACCCATTCAAGGTCACCTTTGGCTAACCAGCAAACGGCAGCCTTCTAAGAGTCGCCTAAAGCTCCAGCAGCCCGGGGGGCGGGGTGATGCCGATCCAGCCTTCCTCGAGATGGACTTCTGGCACGATCGCAGTCACGAAGGGGATAAGCAGTCGCCGCGGGCCATCGGGGGTTTCCTGCTCTACCTCCAGCAGGTCGTTGCCAGCGTGGATCAGATTGCGAACCTTGCCAATGGGCCTTTGATCCTCCAGCAGCCGCACTTCGGTGCCCACCAGGTCGAGCAGGTGAAATTCACCTTTGGCCAGCTTGGGGCGGTCGGCTAGGGGTACCAGCAACTGGTCACCCACCAGGGCTTCGGCCGCTTCCCGGCTGTCGATGGCGGCGAGTCGCACCACAAACAGTTCCTTGCCTGGCAGTTGCCTGCCGCTCAGCAGCTCTACCTGCCGCGGCGCCTCTTCCCGCCGCTGCAACCAGCGCCGCCCGGCTCGGGTGAACCGCTCCGGGAAATCGCTCATGGGCAGCACCCTCAGCTCGCCCTGCAGCCCTTGGGCTGACACCACTTTGCCGACCACAAGTAGATCGTCGGGGGCAGGAGTGGCGATCTGGCTGCTGCTGGTTTGATCGGCCATGGCCAGCTACTTCCCGCGTCACCCGATAATGGCCCTACGCCTCGCTCAAATCATGGCCGACCTGCCGATCCTGCCGGGCTCCACCGTGGTGGTGCGTGACGGCCGCTCGATTTACAACGGCTACCGCGGCTTCGTGCAACGGATCAGCGGTCAGCAGGCCGCCGTGCTGTTTGAGGGCGGCAACTGGGACAAGCTCGTCACCATGCCGCTCAAGCTCCTGGAGCAGGCTTGATCACCGCGAGGGCGGCCCGGGCTGCCTCCTGTTCGGCGCTGCGCCTTGAAGGCCCCCAGCCGGTACGGCTTGCCTGGCCCGCAATCGTCACGCTGCAATGAAAGCGGCGCGGGTCAGCGTGGACTTGGCTGCGCTCCTGGCAGTCGTAGTGCGGCAGGCCCAGCCCGGCCGCCTGGGTCCACTCCTGCAGGGCCGACTTCCAGTTGTGGCGGTCCGGATCGGCCAGCAATTCGCTGCTGCTGCGCTGCCAGTGGGGAGAGAGCCAGCGGTGCACCGGCTCCAGTCCGCCCTGGCCGGCGCCCCAGGCTTCATAGAGGCCACCTAGGAGGGCTTCACAGCATTCAGCCCGCACAGTGGCCCTTCCGGCCTGATCACCACTGGCCATTGGGCCTAGGTGCAGCACGGATTCGATCTTGCAGTGCTCGCCCAGTTCGGCCAGCCAGCGGTCGCTTACCAATTGGGCTCGCAGGGCAGAGCAGCGCCCCACGCTCAGGTTTGGATAGTGCCGTTGCAGAAACTCCGCTGCGGCTAGGCGCAGCACGGCGTCGCCGAGGAATTCCAGGCGCTCGTGGTTGCCGGCCAGACCCGCTGAGGTGTGGCTGAGGGCCTCCTCTATGGGGGCAAGGTCACGGTCGCCAATCTCCAGGCCCAGGGAGCGCAGGAAGGCAACCAGCTGCTGGTGGCGTTCGGGCCGCATGGGCTGGCGGGGAAAAAGTGGTGAAAGCAGGACGTAAGCCGGGTTCTGTTCTCCCACCAGCGAGCCGGTGGGGGGTGATCATCTGTCTGGGACCGCCGTTGCCGGCGGCCTCGAGCGGCGCACTTGAAACGGGACGGGTGTCATGGCCAACCGTTGTCCCTGGGCCTTGCTCCTAGCTGGGGTTTACCTAGCCAGCACCTCTCGATGCTGCTGGTGCGCTCTTACCGCACCCTTGCACCCTTACCTGTGCGGGGGGCGAGCCCCCTGCCATCGGCGGTGTGTTTCTGTGGCACTGTCCTCACGGTCACCCGCACTGGGCGTTACCCAGCAAGCCTGGCCATTGGGGAGCCCGGACTTTCCTCAACCAAGCGCTCCAGCTGCCTCCGTGGAGGTGCCGCAGCCCTGATCGCGATCACCTCGCCTGCTTTCGCATTCCATAATGCCGACACGGACGTCTTGCGGGATGGCCGGGATGGGGCTGTAGCTCAGCCGGATAGAGCGACGGTTTCCTAAACCGTAGGTCGTGGGTTCGAGTCCCGCCAGCCCCGTTCTTTAAAAGCCCAGTCACGCGATGAAGCTTCGCCAAGCCAGCCTTCACGGCTTGGGGTAGCGAGCGCTACAGGTGGTGCCCTACCCATTCGCAGCACCGGGGCTAGCGTGGTCCAAGTCGTTTGACCGCGATGACCCAGCTTCACGATCTGCGTCTGCGTCTGCTGGTGCAGCAGGAGAGCGAACGCATCGCCGATAGCCAGCCCGATGAGCTCGACCTTTCGGTGGTTCAAGCCCGCTGCCTTTGCTGGCTGGCCCTGCTAGCTGAGGCTCACGAGGAGCAGGCCACCGACGCTGAGCGCAGTGGTGATACCGAGCAAGCCATGGGCTGGTTTGCCGATTCGATGCGGCTGCGCGACGTAATCAACGTGGTGACCTCGATCGAGATCCCCTTGGCGGCGTGAGTGCCATGATGGGGATTGAGATCCAAAGGGAGTGCGGTGCCAGAAGAGCCCTGCCAATGCCCTGATTGCCAACGGTTCTATCGGGAACATGACCGATTGATCCGTGAAAACCCCACCCTGCGTCAGCAGCAGGAGCTTAATTGGGCTGCGCTGCAATCTTTTCGCACCCTGGCAGGCCGGGTGATGGAAGAGTTGCAAAAGCAGCAGGAGGCCACGGAAGCTGCCGCCAGTCCGGCCAATGCCGCTCCTGGCGGCCAAGGGGCAGGTACAGGGGCTGTTGAGGATGAGGGCGCTGAGCCCGATGCCTTCCAGCAGGCCATGGCGGACCTGGAAAACATCAATGCCCACCTCTTCTCCATTGAGGCGCTGATGGAGCGCATCTTTGACGTGCGGGTGCCCGACGAGGTGGAGCAAAAGTTTCGGGAAGTGGCCGGTGAGCTGGCCCCTGATCCGCTTAATGCCGATCGCCTAAGGCTGAATCGGCTGCTCCACCAAACTCCAGACCTGCCCGGTTAGACCATCTCCCTGCTCAGTCCAGCTCGCAGGTGATCGTGACAGGGAAGCTTTCGGCTTTCCAGATCCGCTCGGCGTAGTCGCGGATTGAGCGATCTGAAGAGAAGAAGCCACTGCGGGCTGAATTCAGCAACGACATGCGGTTCCAGCGACCCCTGTCGGCCCAGGCCAGGTCGACCTCGGACTGGGCCCGCAGATAGTCGTTGAAGTCGGCCAGCACGAAGAAGGGATCCCGGCCGGTGAGGTTTTGCAGCAGCGGCCTAAATAGGTCGCCATCCCCATTGCTGAAGTGGCCCTGCTCCACCAGTCGCAGGATCTCGGCCAACTCGGGCATTCCCCCGATCAGCTCCCAGGGGCGATAACCCGACTGGGACAGCTCGGAAATCTCCTCAGCGGTCTTGCCAAACAGGAAGAAGTTTTCCGCCCCCACCTGTTCGCGGATTTCCACGTTGGCGCCATCGAGAGTGCCGATGGTCAGCGCCCCATTCATGGCGAACTTCATGTTGCCGGTGCCGGAGGCTTCCTTGCCGGCGGTGGAGATCTGCTCCGAGAGGTCGGAGGCGGGATAAACCCGCTCACCCAGCTTGACGTTGTAATCAGCCAGGAAGATCACCCGCAGCCGGCCCTCCATGTCGGGGTCTGCGTTGATCGTTTCGGCGATGCCGTTGATGAAACGAATAATTAGCTTGGCCATGTAGTAGCCGGGTGCCGCCTTGCCGCCGAAGATCACCGTGCGCGGGGCCATACCCTCAGCCTGACCATTTTTGATGCGCAGGTACTGGGCCACCACCTGTAGGGCGTTTAGGTGCTGGCGCTTGTATTCGTGGATCCGCTTCACCTGCACATCGAACAGGGAGGTGGGATCGACCAGCACACCCGTGTGGCGATGGATGTAACGACTCAGCTGGCCCTTAACGCCCAGCTTGGTGGCCTCCCAGCGCTCGAGGAAGCTGCTGTCGTCGACAAACTGCTCCAGGCGGCGCAGCTCATCGAGGCGGTTAATCCAGCCGGTGCCAATCGATTCATTCAGTAGGGCCGAAAGCTGCGGATTGGCCAGGGCCACCCAGCGCCTCGGGGTGACGCCGTTGGTGACATTGGTGAATTTCTCGGGCCATAGGGCCGCGAATTCTGGAAACAGCTCGGTTTTGACCAGTTCGCTATGCAGGGCTGCTACGCCGTTGACGTGGTGGGAAGCAACGGTGGCCAGATTGGCCATACGGACGGCTTTGTCGCCCTCCTCATCGATGATCGAGACCTTGCGTAGGATCTGCTCGTTGCCCGGATATTTCAAACGCACCTGTTGCAAGAAGCGGCGGTTGATTTCGTAGATCAGCTCCAGGTGGCGGGGTAGCAGGGAGCCAAATAGCCCCAAGCCCCACTTCTCGAGGGCTTCCGGCAGCAGGGTGTGATTGGTGTATGAGAGCGCGCGACTGGTGATGTTCCAGGCGACCTCCCAGTCCAGGTGCTTGTCGTCGAGTAGCAGGCGCATCAGCTCCGCCACGGCGATGGCCGGGTGGGTGTCATTTAGCTGCACCGCCCAGTGATCGGGGAAATCCGTGATTGGGAGGCCGCGGGCATCGAGGTTGCGGATCATGTCCTGCAGGGAGCAGCTCACGAAGAAGTGCTGCTGCTTCAGGCGCAGGCGCCGACCCTCATCCGTGCCGTCGTTGGGATAGAGCACCTTGGAGAGGGTCTCGGAGCCCACCTTTTCCTCTACGGCGCCGTAATAGTCGCCGCTGTTGAAGGCATAGAAGTCAAACGATTCGGCGGCATCGGCTCGCCACAACCTCAGCCGGTCGCAGGTGTTAACCCGGTACCCAAGCACCGGCACGTCGTGGGGAATGCCGATGGCGTGCTCTGCCGGAATCCAGCGCACCCGGTAGGTGCCGTGCTCATCGCGGTAGCTCTCGGTGTGGCCACCGAAGCCCACGAAGCAGGCTTGATCGGGGTGGGGTAGCTCCCAGGGCCAGCCGCTCTTGAGCCACTTATCGGTGATTTCCACCTGCCAGCCATCGCGAATCAGCTGGTCAAAAATGCCGAATTCGTAGCGGATGCCGTAGCCGGTGGCTGGGATTTCCAGCGAGGCCAGCGACTCCAGGAAGCAGGCCGCCAGCCGCCCCAGGCCTCCGTTGCCCAGGCCAGGCTCCTCTTCGACATCGAGGATCTCGTTGATGTCGTTGATGCCGAAACGGCGCAAGGCTTCTGCCGCTTCTTGCTGGATGCCCAGCATCAACAGGTTGTTGCCCAATTGGGGCCCGATCAGAAATTCAGCGGAGAGGTAGGCCACCACTCGAGTCGGGGTGGCACTGAGCGCTTCAATGCCAGCCAGGTATCGGGTCATCAGCCGGTCGCGCACCGCGTAGCTGAGGGCCATGTAGAGGTCGTGGCGGCTGGCCGTGGGGGCGAGCTTGCCGAGCGTGTAAAAAAGGTGTTCGGT
Source organism: Cyanobium sp. A1C-AMD (assembly GCF_024346495.1). Classification (NCBI taxonomy): domain Bacteria; kingdom Bacillati; phylum Cyanobacteriota; class Cyanophyceae; order Synechococcales; family Prochlorococcaceae; genus Cyanobium; species Cyanobium sp. A1C-AMD. The sequence continues at coordinate 36,560 of NZ_JAGQDB010000009.1, forward strand.
CATGCCGTCGAACACGTTTTCGGCGGTCAGACCACTGCGATCTGGGTCGGCGTAGCAGCCCGGGGTGGGCAGACGCAGGTTGCTGGGTTGGAGGTCGCTCATTTGAGTGATTCTCCCGCATGGGCCGCTGCAGGCAGTGGGTTCCATCGCCAGTTGGTGACATCTTCCGCATCCATGCCGTGCTCATGGGCGTGGGCCCGGTTGGCCAAAATCGCCTCCTTCATGCGCTCTTTGACGTGGGCAGCGCGGGAGCCCAGGCCCGCAACCCGGTCAATCACATCAATAACCAAGTTGAAGCGGTCGATCTGATTGTTCATCGCCAGCTCCAGAGGGGTGTTGATGTTGCCTTTCTCCTTATATCCGCGCACATGGAAGTTGACGTGGTTGGTGCGGTGGTAGGTGAGTCGGTGGATTAGCCACGGGTAGCCGTGAAAATTGAAGATCACAGGTCGATTCGTGGTGAACAGGCTGTTGAAGTCCCGATCACTGAGGCCGTGGGGGTGTTCGCCCGGAGTGGTGAGAGCAAATAGCTTCACCACATTGAGCACTCGAATTTTTAGGCTCGGGATCTCACGCCGCAGAATTTCAACTGCGGCAAGGGTTTCCTTAGTAGGGATGTCGCCAGCGCAGGCCATCACCACATCAGGCTCATCTGGTTCGGTGCCGCATTCGTCGTTGCTCGCCCAGCTCCATAGGCCGATGCCCTTGGCCACGTGGGCCCGGGCCTGCTCCAGAGTTAGATATTGCAGGTGCTTCTGTTTGTCAGAAACGATGATGTTGCACACATTCGTTTCCTGTAGCGCCTGTTCAGCTACCGCCAGCAGGCTGTTGGCATCGGCCGGCAGGTAGACCCGCACCACCTCGCCACTTTTGTTGCCGGCGAGATCGATGAAGCCAGGATCCTGGTGGGTGAAGCCGTTGTGGTCTTGGCGCCACACGGTGCTGGAGATCAGACAGTTCCAGGGGGAAATCGGCGCGCGCCAGGGGGCGTGGTGAATGCAGGATTCCAGCCACTTGGCGTGTTGGTTGAACATCGAGGCAATCACATGGGCGAAGGCCTCATAGGTGTGGAAAAAACCATGGCGGCCGGTGAGTAGGTAGCCCTCCATCATTCCCACCAAGGTGTGTTCGCTCAACATCTCGACAACGCGGCCGCTGCGGGAGAGTTCGCTGCCGTTGAGGTCTTCCGGCAGAAATTCCTCCATCCACACCTTTTTACTGATCTCGTAGATGGCTTGCAGCCGGTTGGAGGCGGTTTCATCCGGTCCGAACACGCGCACGGAATCGGGGTTCAGGGCAATTGCATCGCGCAGCAGCTCTCCCAGGGGAGCGGTGTTTTCGGCCTCGTGCTGGCCCGGTTGCTCAACGGGCACGGCATAGGTATGGACCGGCGGCAGATTCAGGCGCCGGCGCAGCAGCCCACCGTTGGCATGGGGGTTGGAGCCCATGCGGCGCTGGCCACTTGGCGAGAGGGCGCGTAGCTCGGGTAGCAGGCTGCCCTGCCCATCAAAGAGTTCGCCAGGGCGGTAGCTATGCAGCCAGGCCTCGAGTTGCCCTAGCTGGGCCGGGTCTCGCTTGGGATCGGGCAGGGGCACTTGGTGGCTGCGCCAGAAGCCTTCCAGCTTTTTGCCATTCAGCTCCGCCGGCCCTGACCAGCCCTTAGGCGATCGCAGCACGATCATGGGCCAACGGGGCCGGTTGACGTTGCTGGGATCGCCGCTGCGGCGGGCCTCCGCCTGCACCTCTTGAATACGGTTTATGGCGCTGTCCATGGCGGCTGCCATGGCTTGGTGCATCGCCATCGGCTCGCTGCCTTCCACAAACAGGGGCTCCCAGCCGTAGCCCCGCATCAAGCTGGCGAGCTCCTCCCTGGGGATGCGTGCCAGCAGGGTGGGGTTGGCGATTTTGTAGCCGTTGAGGTGCAACACCGGCAGCACGGCGCCGTCGGATGCGGGGTTGAGGAACTTGTTGATGTGCCAGCTGGTGGCCAGGGGCCCGGTTTCCGCCTCGCCATCGCCGACGCAGGCCAGGGCGATCAGGCTGGGGTTGTCGAACACCGCTCCGCAGGCGTGGGAGAGCACGTAGCCCAGCTCGCCGCCCTCGTGAATTGAGCCAGGGGTTTCGGGTGTGCAGTGGCTACCGATGTGGCCGGGGAAGGAAAACTGCTTAAGGAAGCGCTGCATGCCGGCAGCATCCGTCGACTTGTCGGGATAGATCTCGCTGTAGGAGCCGTCGAGGTAGGTGGGCGCCAGCACCCCAGGGGCGCCATGGCCCGGGCCCGACAGATAAATCATGTCGAGGTCGTGGGACCGGATCACCCGGTTGGCATGGGCCCAGATGAAGGATTGACCCGGGCTCGAGCCCCAATGCCCCAGTAGCCGACTTTTTATATGGGCAGGTTGCAGCGGTTCGCTCAGCAGGGGGTTGTCCTGCAGGTAGATCATCCCCACCGCTAAATAGTTGGCGGCTCGCCACCAGGCATCAAGACGCTGCAGTTGCTCTGCCATTACCCGCGTCATCTACTCGTTATTCAAACCGTAGCCACGGTTGCCAAAGCCCAACCACACGGCTTGATAGTGATCAGGGTCCAAACACCGTGGCGCGGGCGGCTTTATGGTCGCGCCTCTCACTACCGCGAACTCACCGATCCATGGTTCTGCCAGCGCTTTTGCTTGAAATCGGCAGTCACCAAGCCGAAGTTGCTGAAACCCTGATTTCGGTGGGGGAGTTTCTAGTGATCTTCGTGGCGGCCAGGCTGCTGGCGGAGCTGATGGTGCGAGTGCAGTTGCCCACGATCCTGGGGGAGCTGGTAGCTGGCGTTCTGATTGGCGTTTCCGGTCTGCATTTGATCGTGCCGCCCGAAACCCAGGTCCAACTCAGCAGTTGGGGCTTGGGCTTGCTCAGCTCTCTGGCCGATCTCTCACCGGAAATGGTGCAGGAGATCTACGCCGAGACCTTCCCGAATCTGCAAGCGGTCTCCCAGATCGGTCTGTTTGCCCTGTTGTTTCTCACCGGACTGGAAAGCGAGCTCGAGGAGCTGGTAGCGGTGGGTGCCCAGGCCACCACCGTTGCCGTAACCGGGGTGGTGCTTCCCTTTGCCCTAGGCACTGCGGGCCTTTATTACATCTTCCATGTGCCCCTGATTCCGGCGATCTTCGCCGGTGCGGCGATGACGGCCACCAGCATCGGCATCACCGCCAGTGTGTTTGGTGAGTTGAAGTTTCTGCGCACTCGCGAGGGTCAGACGGTGATCGGCGCGGCCGTACTCGACGACATACTCGGCATCGTGATCCTTGCGGTGGTGGTGAGCCTGGCTGGCGGCGAGGGCTTCAGCCTTGGCCCGATCCTGAAGTTGGTTGCGGCGGCAGCGGTGTTTGTCGCGGCAGCCCTGTTCCTGAGCCGCACTGCTGCTCCTGGGTTCGACTGGCTGCTCGATCAGCTCAAGGCCCCTGGCGAAGTGGTCGTGGCGGCTTTCGTGGTGTTGTCGCTCTGCTGTTTTGTGGCCCAGGCGATCGGCCTGGAAGCCGCTCTTGGCGCTTTCGCTGCAGGCTTGATTCTCAGCTCTTCTAAGCACACCCATGCGATCCAGGACACCGTTAAGCCCCTAGTTGCCCTGTTTGCCACGATCTTCTTTGTGCTGATTGGCACGGGCATGGATCTGTCGGTGCTCAATCCGCTGAACCCTGAAAACCGGGAGGGATTGATCGTGGCGGCCTTCCTGCTCACCGTGGCGATTGCCGGCAAGGTGGCAACCGGCTGGAGCTATTTCAGCAAGGAGAAAACCAACCGGTTGGTGGTTGGTTTGGGGATGATGCCCCGGGGCGAGGTGGGCTTGATTTTTCTTGGCCTGGGTACCCAGGCAGGGCTGCTTACCAAGCCGCTGGAGGCCGCAATCTTGCTGATGGTGATCGGCACCACCTTCCTGGCGCCGATTCTGCTCAGACTGGTGCTGGGTGGCAGCGCTGGAGGTCCGGATCTTGATCCACTTGCCGAAATTCCAACCTGACCGCTGGGGCCTGAGTTGGGGGGGCTGGCTAGACAATCGCCACGGTGAGTGGTGGCTGCTCGCCCAGCTGGCCCTGATTGCCGCCCACCTGCTGCCCCTCTGGCCTGCCCCCGGTGCCTGGGGTTATGCCTGGCCCCTGCCGCTGGCCTTAGCCGGTGCCATTTTGCTGCTGCTGGGTCTGGTGTTGGCGGTCCAGGCGTTCTGGGGGCTGGGTTCCAGCCTTACGCCCCTGCCTGATCCGATTCCTGGCGCCCCGTTGGTGACAAGCGGGGCCTACGGCCGTTGCCGTCACCCCCTCTATCAAGCGGTGCTGCTTTGTTCCCTGGGGGTGAGTTTGGCCCTGGGCAGCCTGCTGCATCTGGCCTTGCTGCTGGCCCTGGTGGCCGTGCTGGGCGGTAAGGCGCGCCGCGAGGAGCGGGCCCTTGAGCTTGCCTATCCCGATTACGCCATCTACCGGGCCCGCACACCAGCAATCATTCCCCGTCTTCCCTGGCTCGACTGGCGAGCGCTGTGAACAGCCCCCAGCCTGCGGCGATCAGGCCGAGGCTGCTGGCCCAGTCGGGGCCCAGGGCCCAGCTCAGGCTCAGGTCGGCCAGCACCCCGATGGCCAGGGCTAGCAGCAAGCTGCTAATCACCAGCATCACCTGCTGGACAGGGCTCGGCAGGGAGCCCGCGGCCAGGGCTTCCTCCAGGCGCCCAAGGGGGCCGCTCAAGGGGAGGTACAGAGCTAGGGCCCACAGGGCGATCCCCGGCAGGAAGGGGCTCCAGTCAGGGCTGGTGAGGGGCAATGGCGCGCCGCGGATCTCCCTAGCATCGATCACCCTGGACACATCAAGGTGGCTTCCGTGTCTGCACCCCAGCCCTGGAGCTACGCGGGCCATCCAGTGCACGCCATCGCAGCGGCGCCAGCTGATCCCGATGGCCCCGCGATCCTGCTGGTGCATGGCTTTGGTGCTTCCACCGACCACTGGCGCCACAACATTCCCGTGCTGGCCCAGCGCCATGAGGTGCACGCCATCGACCTGCTGGGCTTCGGTCGCAGCGCCAAGCCGGCCGAGCTTGCCTATGGCGGCCCCCTCTGGCGCGACCAGCTGGCCGCATACGTGAGCGAGCGCATCGGCCGGCCGACGGTGTTGGTGGGCAATTCCCTTGGCGGGTTTTCAGCCCTGGCGGCTGGCGCTGCCCTGGGAGACCAGGCGGCCGGGGTGGTGCTGCTGAATGCGGCAGGGCCGTTCAGCGATGAGCAGGCGCCGCCTAAGGGCTGGGGAGCGATCACCCGCCAGACCATTGCGGGAGCCCTGCTCAAAAGCCCGGTGCTGCAGCGGTTGTTGTTTGAAAATTTGCGCCGGCCGGCCACGATTCGCCGCACCCTCAACCAGGTGTATGTCGACAAGACCAACGTCGATGAAGCCTTGGTGGAGGCGATCCGGCGGCCGTCGCTGGATCCGGGGGCATTCGGTGTTTTCCGCACCGTGTTTGATATCCCCCGCGGCCAGCCCCTCGATGAGTTGTTTGCCCAGCTGACATGTCCCTTGCTGTTGCTCTGGGGCATCCGGGACCCCTGGATCAACGCCGTGGGCCGGCGGGCTGCTTTCCAGCGCCATGCTCCTGCAGGTACCAGCGAAGTGGTGCTCGAGGCGGGTCACTGTCCCCACGACGAGGTGCCAGATCAGGTGAATGCTGCCCTGCTCGACTGGATCGCCGGCCTCAGCTCCGGGGCGGCTCCACTCCAGGCAGGCGACCGCGCGACAGTTGCTGCTTCGGGTCAAACTGCCGCTTGATCGCTTCGATCATGGGCCGCGATGGGGCATCCAGCCAGGCCGGCAGTTTGCTGCTGGCGGGCTGGCGTAGCACCGTCAGGAAGCCACCAACCTGCTGGCAATGGCGCCTGAGCGCCTCCACCTTGTAGGTCGGTAGGGCTGAGGCAGTTGCCCAGGCGAGACCTAAGCCACTGCCAGCCCCCAGGACCACCGGCAAGCCGGCCAGGGCTGGATCGTTGAGCAGAGCAGTCGCCTGGTTGGGGCGCACCGCCAGCCGCAGCAACCAGTCGCTGGACCCAGTTTCAGACCCTTGGCTTTGGCCTACCAGGCTTGCGAGTTCGGCGGGTTCAAGAGTTTGGGCCGTAATTGCCAAGGCAGCAGCCTTGGCGGCGATGCAGCCGATCTGCTCATTGAGAGTGAGGGCGTTGATGCTGGCCAGGCTGATCAGCAGTCCGGTGTCTTCTTCTTGGGGGCCAGGGGGGCGCCACCAGTCGATCCGCTCCGGGCTGAGGCTTGAGCCCAGCAGCCAGGCGGCCAGTTGGCCGAGGGCTTCGAGCGGCCCCGCCAGCTTCAGGCCGCGCCGCTGGGGTGGCTCCGGCATGGTGCGCAGAGTGAGGCTGCTGATCAGTCCTAAGGCTCCCCAGCTGCCCGCCATCAAGCGCATCAGGTCGTAGCCGGCCACGTTTTTCACCACCTTGCCCCCGGCCCGGGCGCGGGTGCCGTCGCTGCGGATCAACTCCAGCCCAATGATCTGGTCGCGCACGCCCAGATAGCGCTGACGCAGACCGCCGGCCAGGCCTCTTGCCACCAGGCCGCCCAGGCTGCCGCTGGCTTGGCCGTTTGGGCCGCTGCCCCAGGGCCAGTCAAGGGCTAGCCATTGCCTGTGGCGGGCCAGTTCGGCTTGCAATTCGACCAGGGGCGTGCCGGCTAGGGCCGTCACAGTGAAATCGCCAGGGCTGTGCTCCACGATGCCGCTCAGCCGCCTACAGCTAACGGTGGCGCTGGCGCCCATAACTGGCGGCCCCCAGTTGAGTCGGCTGCCCAGGCCGGCGGGTTGCCAGGGCGCAGCCTGCTGGTGCAGCTCGCGCACCAGCTCCTGCAGCTCCCTGGGCTCCGGAGTCATCACGGCACGATGGTGCCATGGCCGCCTCCTCCAAAATCATCGTCATCGACGATGACCCCACCGGCTCCCAGACGGTGCACAGCTGCCCGCTGCTGCTGCGCTGGGATGCCGCCACCCTGGCTGCGGGGCTGCGGCACCCTTCGCCGCTGCTGTTTCTGCTGGCTAACACCCGGGCCCTGGCGCCGGAAGCAGCCGCGGAGCGGGTGCGCCAGATCTGCCGGGCCCTGGCCGCGGCCCTGCCCCTGGCAGGCATTGAGCGTTGGTGGCTGGTGAGTCGCGGCGACTCCACCCTGCGGGGTCACTTCCCGTTGGAGGTGGAGGTGATCGCGGCCGAGCTCGGCCCCTTTGCGGCCACCTTGTTGATCCCGGCCTTTTTTGAGGGGGGCCGCACCACCGTGGAGGGGGTGCATCGCTTGCACGGCCAGCCCGTGCACGAAACCGCCTTCGCCCGCGACCGCCTGTTTGGCTACGCCAGTAGCGATCTGCCGGTTTGGGTGGAGGAAAAAAGCGGGGGCCGTATCGCCGCACACCAGGTCCAGCGTCTGACCGGCGCCGAGTTGGATTACGCCGCCGCTGATGGCGGCCAGGCCCTGGCGGAGCGATTGGCGGCCCTAGATGGCGGGCCCGTGGTAGCCGTTGACGGGGAGCGACCTGAGCAACTGGCCGCCCTGGCCCAGGTGGTGCGCCAGGCCTGGCCGCGGGCGGTGCTTTCCCAGTCGGCGGCTAGTTGGATCCAGGCCTTAGCGGCTTTGCCGCCCCAGCCCCTGGCTGGAGCTGCCCTGGCCCGGTTGCGCCGCTCTGAGCCAGGGCTGGTGCTGGTGGGCTCCCACGTGCCTTTGGCTGATGCCCAGCTCACCCAGCTGCTGACGGAGCCCCGCTGCGTGGGGCTGGAGCTGCCTGTCGCCAAGCTGGCGCGGCTGCTGGAAGGCTCCCTGCCGGAGCCCCTGCTGGCTTCCCTGGAGGCCGACTGGCTGGTTCAGTTGCGGCGGGTGCTGGCCCAGGGGCAAACGCCCGTGCTGTACACCAGCCGGGGTGAGCTCCAGTGCGCATCAGTGGCGCAGCGCCGCCGCTTAGGCGACGCTCTGGCGGCGCTGATGGCCCGGCTGGCTGCTGCCCTGGCCCCCCAGTTGGGTTACCTGATCAGCAAGGGGGGCATCACCACCCACACCCTGCTGGCCGATGGTCTGGCTCTGGCGGCGGTCGAGTTGAAAGGCCAGCTGCTGCCTGGGCTTTCCTTAGTGCTGGCTGATCTGCCAGAGCCTCTGCCGGTGCTCACCTTCCCCGGCAACCTCGGTGATGGGGACACGCTGCGGCTTGCCTGGCGCTGGATGGAAGGCTTGGCAACCGCGGATTAACTCGTTTCCTCTGCTAAAGGTCGTCGCTCCGCCAACAGGCAGACGCCGTAGCCCGTGGCCACGAGGGCTAGGGCGGCAAGGCTGCTTAGCCAGTCGTTGGCCGTACTGCCCATAAGGAAGGCCAGGGATACCGCCGTGATCAGTAAGGGGGACACGGGGTAGCCCCAGGTGAGAAAGGGGCGGGGCAGCTCCGGCTCCCGCTGGCGCAGGGTCACCAGGGAGGCAATGCCCGCCAGCGGCAGGCTCACGTAGAGCACGGCGCCCATGGTTAGCAGCCGCTCGAAGGAGCCGGCCAGCACTAGGGCCGCGGCGGCAGTGCTGGTGAGCAGCAGGGCCGCGCTCGGGGTGCCGCCCCCGTTCACTTGGGCAACAAAGCTCGGCAGCAGGCCGTCGCGGCTGAGACCAAACAAAATGCGCGGGGCGGCCATCACCACGGTGTTGATCAGGCCCAGCAGGGAGACCAGCGCTAACGCGGTGATCAGTAGGCCACCCAGCGGCCCAGCCAGGGCGCGTGCGGCGGCGGCGGCCGGCAGGTTTGAGCTGGCCAGCTGGGCGATCGGCAGCACATGCAGCAGGGCCAGGTTGATCAGCAGATAAAGCACCAGCACCGCCAGAACCCCGCCGATCAAGGAGCGGGGTAGATCTCGCCCCGGCTCGCTGAATTCTTCAGCGAAATAAACGGGGCTGGCCCAGCCGTCGTAGGTGGTGATCACTGCCTGTAGGGCCAGCACCACTGCCAGGCTCAGGCTCCGCCAGTCCGCGATCGCTGTGGGCGCAGGCGGTGGTGGCGCGATGGGGGGCGCCGCCTGGATGGGCAGTAGGAAGCAGGCCGCCACCAGGGCCAGAAAGGCCACCGCCTTGGCCAGGCTGAGTAATTCCTGGCTGGCGCTGCCGGCCCGCAGGCCTCGCAGCTGGATCAGGCTGAACAGGCCGATGGCCAGCAGCGCCAGGATTCGGGCCGTGTAGGGCCCCTGGGGGATCGCGGCGGGCAGCAAGGCCTGGCCGTATTCCCCCACGGTGGTGGCCACCCAGGCCAGGCCGATGCAATGGGCCAGCCAGTCGGTCCAGCCCACCAGAAAGCCCACGCGCTTGCCGAAGGCCCGCTCGGCGTAGATGTACCAACCGCCGGCCTTCGGCAAGGCTGCCGCCAATTCGGCTATGCACACCGCCCCCACCAGCGCATAGAGACCGCCGGCCAGCCAGGCGGCCAGCACCAGCTCCGCTGAGGGCAATTGGGCTGCCACCAGGCCCGGAGTGCGCAGAATGCCGGCCCCGATCGTGCCGCCTACGGCACCGGCCAAGCCAAAACCCACTCCCAGAATGTTTAGTAGTCGGCCTTTAGGGGCCTGGTTGTCTGGCGGCTGGTCGGGGATGGGTTGGCTCAACCGCTGTAGCTCTGCTCCAGCAACTGCATCGGATGCAGCACCGGGATCGGCTGGGGCAGCTCCTGCAGGTGGCGCCGGATCTGCAGGCTGCAGCCGATGTTGGCGCTAACCGCCAGCTCGGCTCCGGTGCCGGCTAGGTCTTTGGCCTTGAGCTGCCCAAGGGCGGCGGCCTCCTCAGGCTGCACCAGGTTGTAGATGCCGGCGCTGCCGCAGCACACTCCCGCTTCCGTCGCTTCGCGCAGCTGGATGTGGGGGATGGCATTGAGCAGGGCCCGGGGCTGGCTGCTGATGCCCTGGCCATGCAGCATGTGGCAGGCGTCGTGATAAGCCAGTCGGAGCGGGCGTTTGGCGCTGGCTGGCTCGCCGTCAGCGTGGGTAAGGGGCTTAAGGGCGGCGAGGAATGGCTGGCTTAGGCCGAGATCGGCGAGAAACTCCTGAATATCCGCGACCGGGGCGGAGAAGCTGCTGCCGGTGAGCCGCCCGTAGGCCTTCATGGTGTGGCCGCAACCGGAAGCAGCCACCAATACGGCGTCGAGAGGCCCGGCCCCGGCGGGCTTGCCTGGGCCCACTACGGCCTCGAAGCTTTGGATCAAGCCGATTGCCAGCTCGTTGGTCTGGCTGAGTTCTCCCTGGTGGTGGGTCACGGCGCCGCAGCAGCCCTGGCTGGGCGGAATCACCACCTCGATGCCGTTGGCGCTCAGCACCTGCACGGCGGCCTGGTTCACGGCTGGATCAAATAGACGCTGGACGCAGCCCAGCACCAGCCCTACCCGGGCGCGGCGAGGACCCTGGGCGGGCACTACCAGGGGGAAGTCGTCGCGGAAGCCGGCCGGCGCCAAGGGAGGTAGCAGCTGATCGAGGGCCTCCAGCTGGGGGCCGAATAGGCGGGTGATCCCACTGCGGCGGGCCAGGGCCTGCAGGGGGGTGCCGGCGTAAAGGCGCAGCGGCGTGAGCAGGGCCCGAAGCCGCGCAGGGTAGGGAAGCAGGGCAAACAGCAGCTTGCGAAATGCCTGCTGGGCGGAGCTGCGCAGCTCAGGCGCGTTGAGCTGGGGGCGCGTGGCCTCGATAAGTTGGTCGTAGCGCACCCCTGACGGACAGGCGGTTACGCAGGCGAGACAGCCCAGGCAACTGTCGAAGTGTTTCGCCACGGTGGCATCGAGGCTCAGTTCACCGTTGGCGATCGCCTTGAGGGTGTAAATGCGGCCCCGGGGTGAATCCATCTCCGTTCCCAGCACCCGGTAGCTGGCGCAGGTGGGCAGGCAGAAGCCGCAGTGCACGCAGGGGTCGGTGTTCATCCGCCGAAGTGGCGGATCACAGAATCAGCAAAGCCACTGCAGCTCACCGGCTCCACAGCAGGCTCCATCAGTCGGGCCAGGTCGTAGGTCACCTCGCCATTGGCGATGGCGGCGCTCAGGCCCGCAGTGATTAGGTCGGCGGCCTCCTGCCAGCCCATGAACTCGAGCATCATCACGCCGCTGAGGATCACCGAGCCGGGATTGATGCGATCAAGGCCGGCGTGCTTGGGAGCGGTGCCGTGGGTGGCCTCGAAGATGGCGGCGTTGTCGCCGATGTTGGCGCCGGGGGCCATGCCCAGGCCTCCCACCACGGCTGCGGCCGCATCGGAGATGTAGTCGCCGTTGAGGTTGAGGGTGGCGAGGATCGAGTAGTCCGCGGGGCGAGTCTGGATCTGCTGAAAGATGCTGTCGGCGATGCGGTCGTCGACAAGCACCATCTGCTTCCAGTTACCACCGCCGTGGCTGGCGCCGATGGCATCGAGCACGCCCTGCACCTCGGCATCAATGGCGGCTTTCTTCTCGGGGGTGAGGCTGTCGTAGCCGGGCTCGATCATGCGGGAATTGGCCTCGATGCTCAGGCCGGGATTGCGCTCGACGTTGTCCAGAATCCAGCTCTCCCGCTCAGTGATGCAGACATCGCGGAATTCGGTGGTGGCCAGCTCGTAGCCCCAGTCCCGGAAGGCACCTTCGGTGAACTTCATGATGTTGCCCTTGTGCACCAGGGTCACGTGGCGCTTGTCGCCCTCCAGGCGCAGGGCGTGCTGAATCGCCTTGCGGATGTGGCGCTGGCTGCCGTGCTTACTCACGGGCTTGATGCCGATGCCGGAGCCCGCTGGGATCTGGCGCTGGCCCAGCTTGCCGTTGGCTGGGATCACCACTTCATTGAGGTGCTTGATCAGATCGAGGCACACCGGATCGTTGGCTTCCCACTCGATCCCCATGTAGATGTCTTCGGTGTTTTCGCGATAGACGATCACGTCCAGGTCTTGCGGCCGCTTGTGGGGGCTGGGGGTGCCCTCGTAGTAGCGGCAGGGGCGCACGCAGCAGTAGAGATCAAAGATCTGGCGCAGGGCCACGTTGAGGGAGCGGATGCCGCCGCCGATCGGTGTGGTGAGGGGCCCCTTGATCGCCACGCCGTACTGCTTGATGGCGCTCAGGGTGTCTTCCGGCAGGTATTGATAGGTGCCGTAGAGGTCGCAGGCCTCATCGCCGGCGTACACCTTGAACCACTCAATCCGGCGCTCACCGCCGTAGGCCTGGGCCACCGCCGCGTCCAGCACTTTCTGGGTGGCGGGCCAGATGTCTACGCCCGTGCCATCGCCGCGGATGAAGGGAACAATCGGATCGTTGGGCACGATCGGTTGACCGTTTTCGAAGCGAATTGCGGTGCCGCTGGCGGGGGTGGTGAGCTTCTCAAAGCTGGCGGCGCTACGGGTTGCCATGGGCTGTTACTGACCGGATCGGCCTTATCGGTGTGGCGAGCCTAGGTTTTAGGCATGTTGCGGTTCTGCTCAGGGGAAACGGCATGAATGCCGCCGATCAGGCCCAATCCCTTGAACTTGCCCAGGCAATCGCTGCGGCGGCGAGCCTGTTTCGCGTCCACTTCCCCGATGCCCGAGCCAACCTCACCCCCTGGCGCGACGACGCGCTGACCCGTGCCTTTGCCGAGCAGGAGAGCCTGGATCTCTCCTTTCACCTACCGGGTTGGAGTCCCCGCAGCCAGTGCCGCTCCTTTCTGGTGCAGCTGCGCCTGGACGGGGCCCCAGGGCGGAGCAGGGCTGAACGCCCTCGCCTGCTGGGGGTGACGATCAGGGGACTCACCTACGAGAGCGAGCGCTGGCGGCTGGCCACCGTGGGCGACTGGCAGCCGTCAGGCAGTCATCTGCCCCAGGCCGAGGTGGCGCAGAAGTTGCAGCAGTTTTCCCGGGAGCTGTTTGATCTGTTCGGTGGCGCCGAGCAGGCCGATCAGAACCTGGCGGCGTAACCCTTCGCAACCTTGCCAGGCGCCTCGGTAAAACTCCCGCCTAACTTGGCTCCTCGCCCGTACAACGTCCCCGTCAGATGGCCGTCGCCCTTGCTTCCCAACTGCGTGAAGGCACCAAAAAGGCCCACACGATGGCGGAGAACACCGGCTTCGTGAGCTGCTTCCTTAA
>NZ_JAGQDB010000090.1:0-8953 GCF_024346495.1 Cyanobium sp. A1C-AMD
ACCACCACCCATGGCAATGCCAAATAGATCGGTGATTTGATTAGAGAGGCTCACGCCGCGAGCAAAGGGTGCCGTGTAGCTAAAAAAGCGTTGCTCCATCAGCTGGGGCGTGGTCTGCACGACGCCACAGCGGGTAACTTCAACGGGTCCGGCAGCTCCCCCATTGAGTGCCTGCCCACTGCTGTTTGGGGCCTCCAAGGTCGTGGTGCAAACAACTGGGCCCGCCGCTGCAGGGGTCGAGACCAAGGCTCCTGCCAAAGACCAGGCTCCTACCAAAGACCCTGCGCCTACGGCCAAGGACGCTGCGCCTACGGCCAAACCCAAAGTGGACCTTAAGTTGGTGCCGTAAGCCATTGATCCCGTCAGCCCAGGGCTGATCCTGTCGTGATGGTCGCAAACTAATCAACCAATCGCGAATGCACCAGATCTTGTCGACCGTTTCCCTGGCTGCCCCGTCATTCACTGCCAGCCCCGCAGAGATGCGCCTGGCCCTGCTTCCCCTGCTCGCCTCCCAGGCCTACCGCCACGGCAACTTCACCTTGGCCTCCGGGCGCAGCAGCCACCACTACGTCAATTGCAAGCCAGTCAGCCTCAGTGGTACCGGTCTGACCCTGCTCGGCGCCCTAATGCTCGAGCAGGTGGAAGCGGAAGCGCGGGCGGTGGCCGGCCTCACCCTGGGGGCAGATCCCCTGGTGAGCGCAGTGGCGATGATGGCTGCCTTGGAGGGCCGGGAGCTCAATGCTCTGATCGTGCGCAAAGAGGCCAAGGGCCACGGCACCGGTGCCTGGCTGGAGGGGCCGCTGCCTGAACCGGGAAGCACCATCACCGTGCTTGAAGACGTAGTCACCACCGGCGGCTCTTCCCTAAAGGCCGTGCAGCAGCTGCGGGAGGCTGGCTACACAGTGAATCGGGTAGTGACAATCGTGGATCGCCAGGAGGGGGGCGTCGAGGCGATGACGGCTGCCGGGCTCGAGCTGCGCAGCCTGTTTCTGCTGGACGAGGTGGCTGCCACCGCCGCGGGCCTGGCCAACTCATGAGCTCCGATCCCTGGGGCTGGCAGCCCAGCGGCCCGTCTCGAACCGAACAAGCGGGCTACCTGATCCGCCTGGATGGCCCAGATTCGGGCAGGTTTCTACACGGCCAAACCAGCTCGGCAATCGAAGGCCAGCAGCCCGGCAGCTTGATACCCAGCTGTTGCACCACCGCCACCGGTCGCCTGCGAGCCCTCGCTGAGGTGTTGGTGGATAGGGATGGGGCCTGGCTGCTGCTGCGCGGCGCTGATGGCACCGCCCTTTGGCAGGCCCTTGAGCGGGTGCTGTTCCCCGCCGATCGAGTGCAACTGGGTCCGGTAACTCCGGTGCGTTTAATCACGCCGCTTGGGGATGGCTGCGACACCCTGCCCCAGGTTGCTGATGGGAGCTGGATTTCTCTAGAAGATGGCCACGGTTGGTTGCTGGGCCGCCAGTTGGTCCTGCTGACAACCGCCGAGCTGCCCGCCTGGCTAGCCGATCGAGCGCCCCTGCCGGCCAGGGAACAGCAGCGTTGGCGCATCCAGCAGGGGGTGCCGGCGGCCCCAGGTGAGATCAACGACGACACCAACCCCTTCGAAGTAGGGCTCGCCGATCGGGTGAGCCTCAGCAAGGGCTGCTACGTGGGCCAGGAAACCCTGGCCAAACTCGCCACCTACGACGGCGTTAAACAACAGCTGCGGCGCTGGTTCTGGCGCGGAACCCAGGATCCTGGAGAGCCAGGCACAGTCTTATTCGGCGCCAAGACGGGCGACGAGACCAGCAGCCCCCGGGCTGGCCTGATCACCTCCAGCCTGGCCCTGGAAGATGGCCTCTGGATTGGCCTAGCCCTGGTGCGCCGCCAGTCGCTTCAACAAACCTGCCTGCGCGCCGGCCCCGATCCCGATGGCGCGCTGCTGGAGCTATCTCGCCCGCCAGCCTGCGTTGATCCACCGGTCGGTGCCGGCCGTAAATCCTGAATCTCCAGCCCTGAATCTGAAGTCCTGAAGCGTTAGGGCTGAGCCAGTAGCCAGCGCACCACTGCCCAGGTGGCCAGGCTGTCATCGCGGTTGTAGAGAAATATCCGCTGCAACTGATAGCGACTGGCCTGGCCCCGGCTACCCCCTTGGCGGTGCCATTGACGCCACTGGCGCCACCAAAGCAGGCAGCGGGCCCCATCTACCCCTTTCTGGCTCCAGGCAAAGCCCAGCCAGCCGGCCACCGTCTTGAGCCCGTAGCTGCTCACCGGCAAGCGCCAGTGGCGCCGCAGCCGGGCGTGCACATCCAGCATCCTGCGCCGCAACCGGGCCACCTCAGCCTCACTGGCCCCCTGGCGCTGGGCCAGGCGCACCAGGCCAATCACCTCGGTTTCGCCGTAATGCAACACCGGCCAATCGGGATAGCGGGCAAGCAAACGCTGCAATCGCTGCCAGAGGCGCTGCTCACCATGCTCCTGCAAAGCCAGCAGGGGCTGGTAGCGGGCGGACTGCTCTAGCCAGCCCCCCGCACCGTCGCTCTCCAGCACCACAAAGCCGTGCAGGAAATCATCGCGGGCATCGGGATCGGATTCGATGTCGTAGAGCAGCACACCAGGTGCTGCTGCCAACTCGGGCAAGACCGGCCCACGGCCAAGGCGCTGAGGCAGGCCAGAGGCCTGAACCCGGGCCTGGGCCACCAACTCAGCGGCAATCTCGCGGTGCTGCTCTCCGTAGACGGCCAGGGCCTCGGCCAACAGCTCTGGATCGCGGGCAGCCAGATCCGGCAGGCTGGTGACCCCCTGCTCCAGCAACATCTCGCGGCGCTTACCGCCGATGCCACTCACCTCGCTGAGATGCCCCATGGCGGCGGCCTCCGAATCACAGACGCCTCGCCAGCTGCACAGGGTGCACTTTTTGCGATCGCTCACCAAGGGCGGTGGAGTGGACTGGGCAAGATCAGCGGCGAGGCGCTGCAGGCTCTCATCGAGCTGGTGCTGCAGGCCGCTAGCCAATGCCAGGCGCTCCCGCTGCAGGAACCTGCCTTCACCGGCCACCACCAGACCATGGGGCACTGGTGCCTGCTGGTGCTCCGCCAACAGGCGCCCCCAAAGCGCCAGCACCACCCGAGCTTCGCGGGTTAGCCGTCGCCCCTGGCGAGCCAATACCGGCCGGTATACGTAGGCGCCCCAACGGCTTTGGCCAGCGATGCGCTCCAGCAGGGAGGGATGGGATTCCAATCGCACTCCCTGGGGACCAGCCCCCCGCAGCCGCAAGCCCACCACCCCAGCCGCCCCTGCGGCGCAGGCCGCCTCGCCGTGGCCCGGCCGCTGGGGCAGCAGGGTCTGAAAGCTGCGCAGCTGGTCGCTCAAGGCCAGGGCCCGGTGGGCATTCCACTGCCGCTCGCTGGCAACCCCAAAGCGATCCAGCCAGGCGCGGCGCCTGCATCGCAGCCAACTGCGCAGCAAGCGGTCAGTTAGAGCCGGCTCGGGCCCTGAACATTCAATTTGGGGCCGGGAAGTCAATGCTGGCGTCCACTGACCCCGACGCTAGGGCTGGAGCGCCGCCGGCACCGCAGAATTGCCCCAGCTCGGCATGCCCACCCCCCATGGCCTCAGCCCCCCTGCCCCTGGAGGCCAGCCCGATCGTCTTCGGCACCGATGGCTGGCGCGGCATCCTCGGCGTGGACATCACCCTGGATCGACTGCTGCCGGTAGCTGCCGCTGCAGCCCGGGAGCTGGCCCACTCCGCCCCCGAAGGCCTGAAAAGCCGCGAGGTGGTGATCGGCTACGACCGCCGTTTTCTGGCGCCCGAACTAGCTGAGGCGATCTGCAGCGCCGTTAGAGGTTGCGGCCTGGATCCCCTGCTTTCGGACACAGCCACTCCCACCCCTGCCAGCAGCTGGGCCGTGGTGCAGCGCCAGGCCCTGGGTGCCCTGGTGATCACCGCCAGCCACAACCCGCCGGAGTGGCTCGGCTTAAAAATCAAGGGACCGTTCGGCGGCTCGGTGGAAGGCGACTTCACCCGCCGAGTGGAAACCCGCCTGGAAGCCAGTGGCATCACCGTGCCGATCCCGGGCGACCCCCAACGCTTCGATGCCCTGGGCACCTACGTGGCGGGCCTACAGACCAAGGTGAACACTGCGGCACTGGCGGCAGGCCTAGAGCGCCTGGGGCTCACGGTGATTGTCGATCCAATGCACGGCTCAGCAGCCGGTGTACTGCCGGCCCTGCTGGGCGATGGGGCCAGATCCAGTGGCGTCATCCGCGAGATTCGGGCAAACCGGGACCCCCTATTTGGCGGCAACCCTCCCGAGCCGCTGGCCCCTTACCTGCAGGAATTGATCACGGCCGTAACCGCCAGCACCGCAGCTGGCCGGCCCGCCATGGGGATCGTGTTTGACGGCGACGGCGACCGCATCGCCGCCGTGGACGAGCGCGGCCGCTTCTGCAGCACCCAGCTGCTGATGCCCCTATTCATCGACCACCTGGCCCGGGCCCGCCAGCTGCCGGGCTGCGTAATCAAAACCGTAAGCGGCTCCGACCTGATGCAGCTTGTGGCAGAAGGCCTGGAGCGCCAGGTGCTGGAAAAGCCCGTGGGCTTCAAATACATCGCTGCAGAGATGCTGAGCGGCGAGGTGCTGGTGGGCGGCGAAGAATCGGGCGGCGTGGGCTTCGGCATGCATCTGCCAGAGCGGGATGCGCCCTTTGCAGCCCTGCTGCTGATCGAAGCGCTGGTGGAGGGGGGCGTGCCCCTGGGGGAGCGGATCGATGCCCTGCAGCAGCGCTGCGGTGGTGCCGCCGCCTACGACCGACTCGACCTGCGCCTGCCAGACATGGCAGCCCGCGAGCGCCTCGAGGCAAAGCTGGCCGCAGCACCTCCCAGCGAGGTGGCCGGCAGCCCCGTGCTGGAGGTGATCACCACCGATGGGGTGAAGCTGCGCCTAGGCCCCAGCCACTGGCTGATGTTGCGCTTCTCCGGCACCGAACCGCTGCTCCGGCTCTACTGCGAAGCTCCCAGCGAAGCCCGGGTGGCTGAGGTGCTGGGCTGGGCCCGCGAGCTGGCGGAGTCGGTCTGACGCCATGCACACATCAGATATGGTCGGCTCACCCGTCACCAAGCTGGTGATCGCCAGCGGCAATGCCGGCAAGGTGCGCGAGTTCCAGCACCTGCTGGCCGGACTCAACCTGGCAATTGAGGCCCAGCCCGATGGCTTGGAGGTGGAGGAAACCGGCAGCACCTTTGCCGAGAACGCGCGCCTCAAAGCGGTGGCCGTGGCCAGCGCCACCGGCTGCTGGGCCCTGGCCGATGACTCAGGGCTGAGTGTGCATGCCTTAGCCGGCGCGCCAGGCGTGCACTCAGCCCGCTACGCAAGCAGCGACGCAGCCCGTATCGCCAGGCTGCTGCAAGAACTGGAGGGCGCTACCGACCGCAGCGCCGAGTTCTGCGCCGCCCTGGCGGTGGCCGATCCGAGCGGCAGCGTGCGGCTGGAGGTGGAGGGCCGCTGCGCCGGACTCATCCGGCCAACACCGCGGGGTAGTGGGGGCTTCGGCTACGACCCCGTGTTTTTTGTGCCGCACACAGGACTCACCTACGCCGAGATGGACAAAGGCCTCAAAAGCGAGATCGGCCACAGAGGCCGGGCTTTTGCGCAG
Source organism: Cyanobium sp. A1C-AMD (assembly GCF_024346495.1). Taxonomy (NCBI): domain Bacteria; kingdom Bacillati; phylum Cyanobacteriota; class Cyanophyceae; order Synechococcales; family Prochlorococcaceae; genus Cyanobium; species Cyanobium sp. A1C-AMD. The sequence continues at coordinate 5,638 of NZ_JAGQDB010000090.1, forward strand.
CTGGAGCCCCAGCTGCGCTCCCTGCTGGGCAGCTGATCAGGCAGTCGCAGACCAACTGCCGTGCAGCCCATAGGGAATGGCCAGGGGAAGCTCGAGCACGGCTTGCTCTGTCAAATCGGCAGCGTTGAGGATCACCAGATCCGTGGCGCAGCGAGCCCCGTTCCAAACCGGCACCAACACCCAGCCACTATCTTCTGCGGGGCTGTCTTCGGCAGAGCTGTCTCCTGGTGAGTCACCAGTTAGACGGGGAACCATCACCGGTTCGGTGACAAAACCGCGGGGGGCCGCACTCCACACCAGGCGTTCGCCGGTCTGCAGGTCGAGCTTCTCAATCGCCTGGAGCGGATCGTTACCCCGCTCCCGCTGCGCTACAGCCATCCAGGCGAAGCGGGCGTTTAGGCCCTGCTTTGCCGGATTAACCATGGCGAACTCACAGCAGCGCTGCTCCAGCCACTCGCTCCGCACCGTGCCGCTGCTGGGGTCTATCCGGCAACGGCGCAACTGGCCCTCAGGTATCGAGTCGAAATCGATTTCGCGGTAGTCAACCTCGGGGCCAATCGAAGGGAAATCGTCGTAGTAGATCGAATCCACCACCACCTCGCCGGTGGCCGGATCCTCAAAGGCATTGAGGTGATGGAACACAAAGCCTTCTGGAGCAGGTAGCAGCAGCGGGCGGGCGCCAGCGTGATGACCCGGCTGGCGAGGCACCAACCAAAACTGGCCGGCCTCACCGGGCTTGGAGGCCAGGCATTGGGCCGCCCCCTTCTGCCCGAGCACAAATGGCAGGGGGTTAAACGCCACAGCGTTCTGCAGAAACACAGCCCAGCTGGGTGTGATCGCAAAATCATGCAGGAAGGCAAAACCCTTGAAGCTGTGGCGACTGTCAGCCACCAGATCGCCGGCGCGCACACCATCTGGCTGGTCTGCGCTGGCAAATTCCATCAAGCGAATGGTGCTGGTGGGGCCCGCCTTGACGCCAAAGGTGACCATGCGGGGCTCGCCGTGGTGACCAGGATCGAAGCGCGGGTGGGCGCTGAAAGCTTCGCCTGGCTTGAGCAGACCCTCCAGCCGCGAGAGCCCCCTGGTCTCGAGGGTGCGGGGATCAAGGGCGTGGGGCTCGGCCGCTTCCCAGAGCGCCAGCAGCTGGTCACCCAGCTGCACCACATGGGTGTTGGCGATGTTCTTGAGGCGCAGATCAAAAGCATTGGCGAGGGGCCCTCCGGGCTTCTGAGTGCCGAAGACCCCCCGGTAAACGAAGCGACCGGCCTGCTCCTCTGCTAACCAGCCCTCGGTGCGCACAAAGCGGTTGGTGAGTCGGGCTCTCCCCCCTTCAAACCGGAAGGCGCTGATCATGCCGTCGCCATCAAATGGGTGATGAACCCACTGGCCACCACGCTCGAGCCGGCCTGGCCCATTGCGGAACAAGGTGCCCTTGAGCTCAGCCGGGATCGTGCCACGCACGGGCTCTAAGGGAACGTCGCTTAGTTCAACACCGACGTTGCGAAAGGCGCTGGACCAATCATGACGCTCATAGGCAGGCTGAAAACCGGTGGGCTGAGAGGCGGCAACTGTCATCTTGGCGATCCCGCGTCAGCGTTTGCGAATTGTGTCGAAAATAGGTCGGCATAAGTGCCGCCGCGAGCCAGCAGGGTGGCGTGATTTCCCGACTCAACCACTCGACCACCCGCAATTACACAAATGCAGTCGGCATTAACCACAGTGGAGAGGCGATGGGCCACTACCAAGGTGGTGCGGTCAGCCATCAATCGGTCTAAGGCTTCTTGCACTACCTGCTCGGAGGCTGAATCGAGGGCTGAGGTGGCCTCGTCCAGAAACAGCAAGGGCGCATCCTTAATTAATGCGCGCGCAATTGCAATCCGCTGACGCTGTCCGCCGGAGAGCATCGTGCCATTTTCTCCAATAAGGGTGCCATAGCCCTCGGGCAGCTGATTAATGAAATCGTGGGCATTCGCAGCCCGCGCAGCAGCCTCAATCTGGGAAGGCGAAGCTGACGCCAATCCATAGGCAATGTTGTTAGCAACAGTGTCGTTAAAAAGGAATGTATTTTGATCAACAACTGAGATCAAGGAGCGTAACGATGCCAGGGAAAGCTGGCGAATATCAATGCCATCGATTGATATAACTCCCGAGCTAGGGTCGTAAAAGCGGCAAAACAAGTCAATTATGGTGCTTTTCCCGCCGCCACTAGATCCAACCAAAGCGACAGTGCTGCTGCAAGGCAGCTCTAAAGATAAGTCATCGATAACCAAATCATCGCCATAAGCAAATGAGACATTCCTGGCCACAAGGCCTTCAGAAACGCTGTTTATGGACTTGGGACTGGAAGATTCCGGAGGCTCAGGCTTAGTATCGAGAATATTGAATAAATCACTGGCGGCAGAAACGCCTTGCTGCAACGTAGAATTAGACCTAGCAATCCCCTTAAAGGGCGCATAGCACAGGTAAAGAGAGGTTAAAAAGGCAAAAAAGTTACCAGTAGTACGCGTACCGGCTATTACATTTTCGCCACCGTATACCAAAACGGCACTAAAACCAATCGCACCTATTACTTCCATCAATGGCTGATTAGCAAGCTTGGCCCGAGTTGTCTTTAGGGCAGCCTTTAAAACCGATTGATTCTCTTGATCAAACCTCGACAATTCATAGGCCTGCATTCCGAAGATCTTGACCACCCGCAAACCGATTACCGACTCTTGGAGAAATGAAGCCAACTTGGCCAGGCTTAGCTGCCCTTTACTAGAGTGGCGCCTGACTTTTTTGGATGAGTTAAGATTCGGTAAAATCGATACAGGGAAAAGAATGAAAGCGATCAACGACAGCAGCAAATCTTGATAAAAGGCCACACAAACCAGAACCAGAAGAGTTAGGGAATCTTTAAATATAGATGAAAAACCATCAACAATTCCAGTCTTGACGAGCGACACATCCGTGAGCACTCGAGAAACCAACACGGTGGAGGAATTGCGATCCACATAGGATTGGGGCAAATCTAATATGCTCTCAGCAAGCTGATGGCGCAAGTCAGCCGTGATTGACTGGCCTATAGCTTCAGTTAGGTAGGCACCTAAATATTGAGAAACCGCCCTAAGTACTATGACCACAAGTATAACTACAGGCGCCAAATACAAGCGACTTCGATCACTCGAAGGCAAAATATCATCAAAAAGGTAGCGAATTACCAATGGCACAAAGCCGGTTGACGCGCCATACAGAAAATTAAAGAATAGGGCTAGAGAAAAGCCCGGCCACAAATGGCCGCGTCCATAAAAGGCCAGCCTTTGATAAATTTGTGTGC
>NZ_JAGQDB010000091.1:0-8625 GCF_024346495.1 Cyanobium sp. A1C-AMD
ACACAATTTCCCAAAACTACCATCAAACAATCTCCACATCTTCTGGCTCTCATTGAATGCAGAAGCCAGCCTATCTACCTTCAATCCTGATAATTTCAGAGCCGGGACCCGTAGCAACACAAGCTTGACAGCTCCCTTCAGCCTGCCCGGCCATTCAAGCGCCAATGCCAGCTTATTTAGCTCATACCGAGAGCGGATTTACAACGGCAGCCTTGGACTGCAAACAGTAGTTTACTCTTATGGCGCCAATCTAGCAGGAAATGCGCTATTAAACCAGCACAAAAATCCGGAAGACTCTCGCAAATCCCCCTTCTTTGCGCCAGTCAATCTCAACTGGGCAGTCCAATCAGGCTCCTACCAAGCCGAGCTTTTTGAGACAGATACGCTAGACACGTTATGGCGTAGCTATGCCAACCTGGCAGCAAGCACCACCCTGCAGCTATGGCAGGGCTCTGCCCTTGATGCCAGCGAAGATCCCAAGCGGGGCTTGCGCTATGCACCTGTACCGGTAGTACCAGGCCTGGGAATCAACTTCGGAGCCAGTGGCTATGCAGCCACTTATAGCGATGGAGCAAACCAGAACACCCTCACCCTGTGGGGCGGACCTTCGTTCACGCTGGGACAGTTTGATCGACCCGTATTCGATTACACCCGCTTCTCCGCCTCAATCGCTGGCACCTTTTTTAATGGAGCCAGCCCCTTTGGCTTTGATCGCACGGTAGATCTACGCACCCTTAGTTTTCAAGCAGCCCAACAGATCTATGGTCCAATTGTGCTGGAAGCTGGTGCCACCTTCAACATTGATAATAGCTCCGAATTCTATGGCGACGTTTCCTATTCCTATGTGGAATTAAAACTGCAACGCCGCTCCTACGAGCTCGGGGTCTACTACAGCCCCTACGACGGCATCGGCGGCATCCGCATCAAACTCAACGACTTTAACTTCAACGGCAATGGCACACCCTTCGTGCCCAAGCCTAGAAGCCGTTGATGTAGGGCAACGATGCCGCGGTGCGAGCCAGCTCGCCGTCGTTGGCCAGCAACTGGGAGGTGGCATCCCATTGCCCAGAAGCCAGCATCTGCTGGGGACCGGACTGGAGTTCTAGCTGCCAAAGCTGCCCCCGGGAGGCTTCCAGGGTGGCCTTAGCCAGCGACAAGCTCAGCTCCTGGCCAGGATCGGCGATCAGCGACTCTTGCAGACTCAGCACGCTGGCGTGGGATGCGGTGAAACAGGGGATTCCCAAGGCCAGACAGTTGCCATAAAAGATCTCAGCAAAGCTTTCCCCCACCACCGCCCGGATGCCCCAGCGCATCAACGCCTGGGGAGCATGCTCACGACTTGAGCCACAGCCAAAGTTGCGGTTCACAACCAGCACAGAGGCTCCCTGCAGCTCTGCTCGATCGAAGGGATGCTCCCCAGAGAGCTCGGCCCGATCATCGGCAAACACCTGCTCGCCAAGCCCATCAAAGGTGACACATTTAAGAAAACGGGCTGGAATGATTCGATCGGTGTCAATATCGTCACCGGCGATAACAACGGCGCGCCCGCGCACAGCCGAGATAGGGCCAAAGGGAAAGCTGGAGGTGGTCATGGCCGCGGTCATGGCGTGGTGTTAATCATCTGGCGCACATCACACACTTTGCCGGCAATTGCGGCCGCAGCCACCATCGCCGGACTCATCAGCAGGGTGCGGCCGGTAGCCGAGCCCTGGCGACCCTTGAAGTTGCGATTACTTGAACTAGCGCTGATCTGACGGCCCTCAAGCCGGTCTGGATTCATGGCGAGGCACATCGAGCAGCCGGGCTCACGCCACTCAAAGCCAGCTTCCCTAAACACCTCGTCAAGCCCTTCAGCTTCCGCAGCCGCCGCCACCTGTTCAGAGCCAGGCACCACAAAGGCCTTCATGCCCGGAGCCACATGGCGTCCCTTGGCCACCGCCGCAGCCGCCTGCAAATCGGACAGGCGCCCATTGGTGCAGCTGCCAATGAAGCAAACATCCACCGCTGTGCCTGCAATCGGAGTGCCGGGCTGCAGATCCATGTAGCGGTAGGCCTCCTGGGCCAAGGGCCGCTCATCCGGCTCTGTCTGCTCCAAGGTTGGAACCGTTTCATCTACGCCGATGCCCTGGCCGGGGGTGATCCCCCAGGTGACTGTCGGCGCAATTGCCGCAGCATCGAAGCGCACCTCGTCGTCAAAAACTGCGTCTGCACCACTGGCCAGGCCACGCCACCAGGCCACGGCCCGCTCCCAGGCTTGAGCCTTGGGGGCATAGGGCCGGCCTTGCAGGTAGGCAAAGGTGACAGCGTCGGGGTTGACGTAGCCGCAGCGGGCACCGCCCTCGATTGCCATGTTGCAGAGGGTCATGCGCTCCTCCATCGTCAAAGCATCGATGGCTGGACCGGCAAATTCGTAGGCGTAGCCCACACCACCTTTGACACCCAACACCCGGATGATGTGCAACACCAAGTCCTTGGCATAGACGCCCGGCTGCAGCTGACCCTCAACCCAAATCCTCCGCACCTTGAGCTTGCCCATCGACAGGCTCTGGCTGGCCAGCACATCGCGCACCTGGCTGGTGCCAATGCCAAAGGCAATCGCCCCAAACGCCCCGTGGGTGGAGGTGTGAGAGTCGCCGCAGGCGACGGTCATACCCGGCTGGGTGAGGCCCAATTCAGGGGCAATCACATGCACGATTCCCTGGCGGCCGCTGCCGAGGCCATTCAAAGGGATGCCGTAGTCGCTGCAGTTGCGCTCGAGGGTGGCGAGCATCTCCTCAGCCAGGGGATCAGCGAAGGGGCGCGCCTGGGATGTGGTGGGCACGATGTGATCAACCGTGGCCACGGTGCGCTCGGGGAGTCGCACCGGCAGGCCCAGATCTTTCAAGGCTGCAAAGGCCTGGGGGCTGGTCACCTCATGAATCAGGTGCAAACCGATAAACAGCTGGGTGGAGCCGCCCGGCAACTGGGCCACCCGATGCAGATCCCAGACCTTGTCGTAGAGGGTGCCGGCACTCACGCAAGGTCCGTTCGACTGAGGCTTAAGCCTAAAGCTGCGCCCCGGGGCCGTCGGCCAGCCGCAGGCGCAAGCGATTGAGCGCTTCACCGCTCGTCAACCGCTGGATCCAGACCCTGCCACGCGTGGCGCCAAAGCGCACTGCCTCGCTGCTGCAACCATCCGGGCCGGCAATGGCGATATGCACAAGTCCTACCGGCTTCTCACTGCTGCTGCCCCCCGGGCCGGCGATGCCGGTCACAGCAATTGCCCAGGTGGCACCAGTTGCACGGCGAGCGCCCTCAGCCATGGCGATAGCCACCGGATCGCTCACGGCGCCTTGGCTCTCAAGCAGCGCCGGCGGCACCCCAAGCAACGCCTGCTTAATCGAGTTGGCATAGGCAATCACCCCACCAACAAAGCCATCAGAGGCTCCGGGCACCGCCGCTAGGGCCGCCCCCAGCCCCCCGCCAGTGCAGCTCTCAGCTACAGCCAGCGTCTCACCGCGGCGGCGCATCTGCTCAAGCACCACACTGGCCAGGCTGTCGTCATCGGCGCCGAAGCAAGCCCTCCCGGAGCGGGCCCGGATCTGCGCCTCAAGCGGAGCCAGCAGGATCTGGGCTTCAGCAACGCTGCCTGCCCTGGCCGTGAGGCGCAGCTTCACTTCACCGGCGCCGGCGTAGGGAGCCACAGTTGGGTTTTCTAGGGCCAGCAGATCGGCCATCTGCTCAGCCAGAGCCGACTCGGAAACGCCCCAAAAGCGCAACATGCGACTGGCGAACACCCCCTCAGCCAAGCCAGCTGAGCGCAGCCATGGCTCTGCGGTACCCGACCACATCGCCTCCATTTCGCTTGGCACGCCAGGGAAAGTGAGCACCGTGAAACCTGGCTGAATGCCCGGGGCCGCAGGCGGGGTCCAGATCATGCCGGGGGCGGTGCCGGTGGGATTTGGCAACACCGCCGCTCCTTCGGGCAGAAATGCCTGCTTGCGGTTACTGGGGGAACAGAAACGGCCGCGCGCGCCGATGCGGGCCTGGATGTCAAGCCAGATCTCTGGGTGCTCCACCAGGGGCGTGTCAAAGGCAGCAGCGATAGCTTCTGTGGTGAGGTCGTCTGGGGTCGGGCCGAGGCCGCCAGTTGTAATCAACACCCGGCAGCGACCTGCCGCTTCCCGCACCGCGGCCATCAGACGGGTGCGGTTGTCACCAACCACGCTCTGGCGCTGGTGGGCGATGCCCAGGGCCGCCAGCTGCTCCGCCAGCCAGCGGGCATTGCCATTGGTGATGTTGCCGAGCAGCAGCTCGGTGCCGATGCAGAGAATCTCGGCGCTCACAGCCTCACAGCTCCCGAGTGGCCGCAGGCTGCTGCAAGGCCCGGCGAGTGCTAACCAGCACCCAGATCAGCACCGCAGTAGCCAGGGCCAGCCAGAGAAAGCGCAATTCAGCATTCACCAGCACCAGGGCCAGGGAGCCCAACCACTGGGTGAAGGCATAAATGAGCAACACGGTGCGGCGATGGCTTAGTCCCGTCCTCAGCAGCCGGTGGTGCAGGTGGCGTCGATCGGGATAGAAGGGAGAGTGGCCTTCGCTGAGGCGCCCCATGATCACTGCCGACATGTCGGCCAAGGGCAGCGACAGGATCAGCAGCGGTAGTAGCAGGCTGACGCTGGTGATCCCCTTGGCCGGGCCGACAATGCTGATCGCCGCCAGGGCAAACCCCAGAAAATAGGAGCCGCCGTCGCCCATGAAGATGCGGGCAGGGTTGAAGTTGTGGCGCAGGAAACCGAGGCAGCTACCGGCCAGCGCCGCGGCCAGCAGGCCAGCAGCAGGCTGATGCAGGCTGAAACTCACCGACAGCAAACCCACTGCAGCGATACCGCTCACGCCCGCCGCCAGACCATCGAGACCATCAAGCCAGTTGATGGCGTTGGTGATACCCACCAACCAGATCACCGTTGCCAGCAGGCTGAGCCAATCTGGCAATGGCAGCAGCAGATCAGAGCCTCCCCACCAGCCCATGGGGATCTCGATGTTGCCGATGCGCACACCCTCGTTCCAAGCAACCATCGAAATGGCCAACTGACCGGCCAAACGGGGCAGGGGCGGCAGGGCATAGAGATCATCTGCCAGCCCGATCAAGAAAAAGCAAAGGGCTCCAGCCAGGGTGGTCCAGATCAACTGGTCCTTTGCAGCGGGAAGGTTGGCGAACCCACCCAAGGCCCAGGTGAGACCCAGGGCTGCACTAAAGGCGATAACAATGCCGACCCCTCCAAGGCGCACCATGGGAGAGGTGTGCTGCTTGCGGGAATCGGGAGCATCCACCAATCCCCAACGCAAGCCGAGCCGGCGTACCACTGGCACCACCAAAGCCGTGCACAGAGCAGCAACGGCAAAAGTGAGCAAGGCGGCCGCGTTGGGACTGTAGGCGAGGGTCACTGAACCAGACCGAAGCAAGCCGAAAAATGGCCTTCAGCACCCACCTTACGGGCGTTGAAGCGGATCAAGCGTGCTGAAGCTCACGCGCTACTGCGTAAAGCGGGAAGCGGTCACAGAGAGCCGCAACCCGATCGCGGCAGCGCTGCTCAATGGCGCTGTCTTCAGGATTGAGCAGGCGATCGGCGATCACATCGGCCACCTCGCGGAAGGCGGCTTCGTCAAAACCGCGGGTGGTGCAAGCAGCGGTGCCCAGGCGCAGGCCGCTGGTCACAAAGGGCGACTGGGGATCGAAGGGCACCGTGTTCTTGTTGGCGGTGATGTGTACATCACTCACCAGCAGGTCAGCCACCTTGCCTGTCATGCCGATGCCGCGCAGATCCAGCAGCACGATGTGGTTGTCGGTGCCGCCGCTCACCACGGCGATGCCGCGCTCCTGGATGCGCTCAGCGAGGGCCTGGGCGTTGGCAACTACCTGCTGGCTGTAGACGCGGAAGCAGGGCTGTAGGGCCTCACCAAAGGCCACCGCCTTGGCGGCGATCACGTGTTCGAGCGGGCCGCCCTGGCTACCGGGGAACACGGCCTTGTCGAACTGCTTGCCGAACTCGGCATCGCGGCAGAGGATCAGGCCGCCGCGGGGGCCCCTCAGGGTCTTGTGGGTGGTGGTGGTCACCACGTCGCAATGGGGCACGGGGTTGGGGTGCACGCCCGCCGCCACCAGGCCGGCGATGTGGGCCATATCGGCCAGCAGGTAAGCGCCCACCTCATCGGCGATGGCGCGGAAGCCCTCGAAATCGATCGTGCGGGGGTAGGCCGAGTAGCCGCAGACGATCAGCTTCGGCTTGTGCTCCAGGGCCAGCTGGCGGATCGTGTCGAAGTTGAGCTGCTGGGTGTCGGGGTCCACGCCGTAGTGGACGGCCTTGAACCACTTGCCGCTCACGTTCACGGGCGAGCCATGGGTGAGGTGGCCGCCGTGGCTGAGGTCCATGCCCAGGATCGTGTCGCCGGGCTGGAGCAGGGCCAGGAACACGGCGAAGTTGGCCTGGGCGCCGCTGTGGGGCTGCACGTTGGCCCAGGCGGCGCCAAACAGCTCCTTGGCCCGCTCAATCGCCAGCTCCTCGATCGCATCCACATGCTCACAGCCGCCGTAGTAGCGCTTGGATGGCAGGCCTTCGGCATATTTGTTTGTGAGCACCGAGCCCTGGGCCTCCATCACGGCGCGGGAGGCGAAGTTCTCAGATGCAATCAGCTCCAGGTGGGTTTCCTGGCGCTGCAGCTCCTTTTCAATCAGCCCGGCGATGGCGGGGTCCCCGGCAGCTAGGGACTGGTTGAGGGCAGCACCGCCGGGGTTGGTCATGGTTAAGGGTTAAATCGTCCGATGATCGTAAAGACCGGAGCCTGGCATCGGACACATCAATGTCGAAGCCAAGCCACAAAAAAACCGCCCTAGAGCGGTTTTGTGTAAGAAGCGCGCCTGGAGAGATTCGAACTCCCGACCCTCTGATCCGTAGTCAGATGCTCTAATCCGCTGAGCTACAAGCGCATGGGTCCATTTTCACCGCACGGAGGGCCCATCCGTCAAACACCCCGTCCTCGCCTCCCCATCAATGCCCATCCGCTGGTACGGCCCCGCCAACCCCGAAGACCCCACCTACAGGCACTTCGAACGGATCGTGAACCTGACGCTCCACGCCGCCCTATTCGCCGCCCTGAACAGTGGCCTCTGGTTGGTACAGGAAATGCGTCACCCCTGGGCCCACCTCAACTGGCTCAGCCTGGGTTGGTTGGTGGTGTTGCTGGCTCACGCTGGCGCTGTAGTGGTTCTGCGTCCAACCCCCCGGCCATGACCCTCTCCGCCACAGACCTCAAAGAACTGGAACTGGTCCTGGCAGATCGCCTTTATGTGCAAGTTGCAAGTTGGCACCTCTACCTCGGCGACGCCGGCCTGGCCCAGGCCCTGGCGATCGAATGTTCCGCCCGGCTGGACCAGGGGGCGGAGGTGTGCGCACGCCAGGCCCTTGAGGCGGTGCAGGTGCCGATCGGCGCCGGTTCCACCCGGCTGCCCCTGGCTCGGCTGGTGCCCGCCGGCCAGCTGCGGGATCTCGAAGAGGTGCTGGAGCAGTTTTGCCGATAAGGTTGCGGGAACTGGCGACGGGCTGTGCTGGTCATTGAGGTAACCAACGCCCGCGATGTGGTGCGTCAACGCCTGGGTCGCCTGGGCGGACGCCTAATCGGCAAGGTGGTTGACGCCGAGGCCCAGGTTGAAAAAGCCCTGATTCAGGAGCTAGAAACGGCCTTCAAGGAATTCGGCATTGAGGCACGCATCTTTTCGGTGGACGGCCCCCGGATGCTGGGTCGCTCCCACCTGGAGATTCCAGTTCAGGTGCGAGCTGAACGGGACGTTCGCCTCGACCCCTAGCGCCTGGCGCCAATTCGAGGCAAGCGATCCCGCAACTGGTCGGTCAGATCCTTGACCTCTGGCACCTGGGCAAGGCTGCCCACCACCCCATAGATCAGCACACCCACTCCGCCGGCAAAGCTGCACTCCAACAGCCGGCCCCAAAGACCAGTGGGCCAGGCCACAGTTACGGACACGCCCCAGGCCGCTAGTCCGGCCAGTACGGCAGCACCGAACAGCAGCATCGTGTCGCGCAGCCACAGCCGCAATGGCAGCCCGCCGAGCTTGGTCTGCAGCGCCAGCAGCAAACCCACACAGGTGATCAGATTCACCGCCACGGTGGCCAGCACCAGGCCGGCGGCGCCGCAATAGAGGCCAGGCAGCAGCTGGGTAGCGCCGGGCACCGGACCGCCCACGAAAGCCCAGCAGAAGAGCGCATTCAGCCCAATCCCCGCCATCGACCAGCGGAACGGGGTAACCCCATCACCGAGGGCATAGAACACCCTCACCAGCACGTCGCGAGCCAGATAGGCGGGCATGCCGATGCCGTAGGCCATCAGCAGGTTGCCAACCAACTCCGCCGCACCGGCATTGAAAGCTCCCCGCTCATAGATCAAAGCCACGATCGGCAAAGCCAGCGCCACCATCAACGCCCCCAGGGGCAGCATGCTGGCGTTGGAGAGCATCAGCCCCTGGCGGATACGACCGACCAGCTCGGGTCGATCGTCCGGGGCGGTCAGCCGGGCATAAACCGGCAGTAGCGGCACCAGCAGGGCATTGGAGAGCAGCCCTAGGGGCGTGTG
>NZ_JAGQDB010000092.1:0-8592 GCF_024346495.1 Cyanobium sp. A1C-AMD
CGCGATTACTTCCTCAGCGCCGCCGAGGCCAAGGAGTACGGCCTGATCGATCGGGTGATCGCCCACCCAAGCGAGGCCTGAAGGGCGCCTGCGTAAGCTCAGCCTCTGCCCTGTCCAGAACCGACGCCTCGATGGCCAAGCTCTACTACGACACCGACGCCGACCTCTCCCTGCTTGCTTGCAAAACGGTGGCCATCATTGGCTACGGCAGCCAGGGCCATGCCCACGCGCTGAACCTCAAGGACAGCGGCGTCAACGTGGTCGTTGGGCTCTACGAAGGCAGCCGCTCGGCAGAAAAAGCCAAGGCCGATGGCCTGGAAGTACTGAGCGTCGCCGACGCCTGCGCCAAGGCCGACTGGATCATGGTGCTGCTGCCCGATGAATTCCAGAAGGCCGTCTACGACAAGGAAATTGCACCGCACCTCAGCGCCGGCAAGGTGCTGAGCTTCGCCCACGGCTTCAACATCCGCTTCGAGCTGATCAAGCCGCCCGCCGATGTGGACGTGGTGATGATTGCCCCCAAGGGCCCCGGCCACACCGTGCGCTGGGAATACCAGAACGGCATGGGCGTGCCGGCTCTATTCGCCATCGAGCAGGACGCCAGCGGCCACGCCCGTGAGCTGGCCATGGCCTACGCCAAGGGCATCGGCGGCACCAGAGCCGGCATCCTCGAAACCAACTTCAAAGAGGAGACCGAAACCGACCTCTTCGGTGAGCAGGCCGTGCTGTGCGGCGGCCTCTCCGAGCTGGTTAAGGCCGGCTTCGAAACCCTGGTGGAGGCTGGCTATCAGCCCGAGCTGGCCTACTTCGAGTGCCTGCACGAGGTGAAGCTGATCGTCGATCTGATGGTTAAGGGCGGCCTCACGGCCATGCGCGATTCGATCTCCAATACCGCCGAGTACGGCGACTACGTGAGCGGCCCGCGCCTGGTCACCGCCGACACCAAAGCGGAGATGAAGCGCATCCTCACCGACATCCAAGACGGCACCTTCGCCCGCAACTTCGTGGCCGAGTGTGACGCCGGCAAGCCGGAGATGACCAAAATCCGCGAGCGCGATGCGGCCCATCCGATTGAGCAGGTGGGCAAGGGCCTGCGCTCAATGTTCAGCTGGCTGAAAACGGCCTGATCCAGCCCCTGCTCAGCAATCAACTGTTCAGCAACCCGCTGCTGCTGGTTGTCCTCGCCTGCGCCCTCGATCGCCTAATGGGGGACCCGCGCTGGTGTCCCCATCCGGTGGTGGTCATGGGCTGGTGGATCACCGTGCTGCGCCGCGGCGCTGAAGCCTGGGCGGGCAACAGAGCCTGGAAGCTGCGGCTGGCGGGCGGCTTGATCACGCTGGTGCTAGTGGGCTGCAGCGTCTTGGCGGGCTGGGGAATGGAGCGGCTGGCTCCTACGCCGCTGCTGGTGGTGGCCCTGGCAAGCGCTCTTGCCGGCCGCAGCCTCGAGCAAGCGGTGGGTGGGGTACTGAAAGCTCTGCCTAATTCCGTACAGGCTGTACAGAAACAGACAGAACAAAACCAGATAGAACAAAACCAGACAGACCACTCTGGCGACAACCCAACCCAGGCAGCCCTTCAGCCAGCCCGCCGGGCCCTTGCCTGGATAGTGGGCCGCGACACGGCCGATCTCGACGCCCCGGAAATCCTGCGGGCCCTGGCCGAAACGGCCAGCGAGAACGGCGTGGACGGTCTGTTTGCGCCACTGTTTTGGATGCTGCTGGGGGCTGGGCTCTGGAGCCTCAACCCCTCATGGCCCGGCCCCCTGGCCCTGGCCTGGGGCTTCAAAGCAGCGAGCACCCTGGATTCAATGCTGGGCTACCGCCGCGGGCGCCTGCGCTGGCTGGGCACGGCGGGAGCCCGCCTCGATGACCTACTGGTTTGGCTGCCCTGCCGGTTGGTGGCGGTGAGCCTGCCGCTGGCGGCTGGCCAGCCAGGCCGCAGCCTTGGGGTACTGGCAGCGGCCCGGCGCAATGGCGCCGCCGACCCCTCACCAAATGCGGGTCTATCCCAAGCCGCCTACGCCCACGTCGCCGGGGTGCAGCTGGGGGGCAGCAATAGCTATGGCGGCCAAATGCATCGCAAGCCCCTGCTTGCCGCTGGGCTGCCAGCGCCGGATCAGGCGGCGGTATTGCTAATGCTGCAACTAAATCGGCGGCTTGAGCTGATATGGCTCACCGCAGCCGCTGCAGTGGCGTTCATCACGAAAACTCTCAGCTGATTGCCCCTGCCCCAGCCCCTGACGAAGCTGCAAGCAGATCATGGAGAACATGGCAATTCGCGAGCTGCTCGAAGATGCCCTCAAGGAGCCGAACATCGGGCTAACCCCTTGCTTTAGCTGGCACGCCACACCTGTAGGGATTGCAGCCCTGTGGCAGGCCGGGGCAGCGCCAACAGCTCCTCCCTATGAAGATGCCCTCAAGGAAGGTCTGCAGGTAGGGCTCGATCTAAGTCGCGAAGAGCGGGAGTTTCACCAGCTCAATTCAGGGCTGGTATTGCTGTTTCACAGCTAGGCCTGCTGGCGGAAACACCAGCGCCCATTGATGCAGCGTCCAACTGACGCATCCCTGAACGATCAGCGGATCTGTTCGAACAAGGGCCTCCGCTTCTTCCCAACTGGCTGCCGTAAACAGCAACATGCCGCCAGCCCCATCGCCACTGCGGCCGACCCGATCGGCCCAATAACCACTGCGGGGCTCATGGCCCTTGCGTTCTAGTTCTGCCAGCCAGGCCAGATGGGCTGGAATCACGGCGTCGAATTGGGGCTTAGAAACCAGACCCAGCTCCAACTTCACAAAGGTGGGGCGCATCTTTTAAACCTCTTTGGCGGTGCGTTGCCGGCGGCACCTTTCTGAGCAGTAGCGCACCTCATCCCAAACATCCCTCCACTTGCGCCGCCACTGAAAGGGCCGCTCACAAACGGGGCAGATTTTGGTGGGACGGTTCTCGTGGTGGGGCATCTCCAGGGGCTCGACGCAGATCAGGGATGGAAATTTAGGCAACCGAAACCAAATCCAGATCAGGGAAACGACAAAAAGCGACCTAACCGTAGTAGGATTGTGAAGATTTCATAAGACGGCCATGTTGTTAAGCATTTTTGGTTTCTTATTTGCGGCCCTTTCATTTGTTCAAGTCCCCCAATGGGACAACGACTGGACCAAATGCTCGGTGGCAGTTCCAGACACCGCTTGCCATTGGTATGTGGTCAACCCTGACAACACATTTGGCAAAGGATTCAGCTGGATCACCGCTCCTGAATACGACGTAACTGCATTAAGGGACATCGGCATCCAACACGAGGTAACCGTGGCGCAGGGCTTCCAAACGACTGTAGAACTTATGAATGCATCAACCGAAGTCAAGTACGGCGACAACTACTAAAGTCAGGTTTCGGACCAGAACCAGAATTGGCAAGGAGATAACTTCATCGAGAAAAGCATCCTAGGATCAGCATAAATTTTGTTATACGCAAATATCAACCTCTAATACTCACACCGCTAATGCTAAGAAAAAGTAGAAAAATATATTTGCTCCAAGTCGCATAGTATTCAAACTCTCCAAATCCACTGCAGCGCAGCGAATTTCGTCTGCTACTTAATTTCTTAAGACCATGGGATGTGCTGAAATCCCATTTTGACGGCTTATGGGGTTATGGTTTGCAGACATTAAATCAGTCGTCCTTGCATCAGGGTGGCCTCAACACCCTGCCATGGACTCTTCAATTCTGTTTGCCTTAAACTGGAATTCGCTCGGCGAGCTAGCAACCGAAGATCTTGAGTATGTGCTCAACTCAATGGCCCATGCCATGGATTCAGGCAAAGAAGAGTTTTGTTCGCTTTACAGCAAAGTGAACGTCCGTGCTTGACTCGCAAAATCAATTCCGATTAGCTATTGGCCCCTGAACAAGTGGGTGGGCAACATGCAACGTCTAAAATTACAAGGATCTTACTTTTGACGCCTTAAGCAATTCGCAAGGTTCTCCTTGGCGATTGCCAGTGCCTCCTTACAGGTCTCCTTATCGTCCTTATCAATATCGCCCTGCTCGCCACGAAGACGTTGTTCTAGAAAATCAATTTCCTCCTGCCAGTGCTCGGCGCCCATATCAAAGACAGGCAGCTCCACATCATTGGCATCGTCGTCGACCAAAGAGAAATCGTCGTCCCTCATCTTAAGTAGTGATGGAATTCAACCCAAGGATGCCGCAGGAAGCAGGAAAAGGAAATCCCCTGTAAACCCACAGACCAGCTACTGCTGCGATCACCAACTCAATTCAACAACTGGCACTCGAAAACCTGCCAAAAATGCCAAAGAAGCAGGGTTCGCTCACAAAATCCCTAGCGCTTTCGACTCCGCCAGGGACATGCTTCCCGTCGCTCATCACGACTCACTTACGCTTTTAGGCGTTTACACTCGCTGCATGGAATATCGGCGCCTCCTGGACTGAACACCACTGTGGTTGATTTAAACCAAAAAATAATACGTCAGGCGCCAAACTTGAGAACCACTTCGACAACTAAAAGCCCCACTAGGGCGACAAAGACAAGAAGGGAGGGCGAACCAGAGAAATCCATACCGACTCCGCTGAATTCATCCTTCCTAAAGCAAATTCATAAGAGCGCCGTAGCGATATATACAGCGGAAACCAGTTGAACATTCCGCAGGCTTCTCCTCCCTTGACCTGGCAACCCTCCATGCCCTGCCACACTACAACCACACGATCCAGCGGTTATGAACGAACAGCCAGGCTCTCCAAAGCAGTTCGGCAGTCGCCTTGGCGAGGAGACGGTTGAAGAGCATAGGGAACTACTTACCAAAATTGGTAGCGATAGCATCCTAAAAGCACCTGCAATCAAAGGAAGCATATACTTCTATATCAATATTTGCGGCGATGGCACTCAAAGCAAAGAGGAATTAATTGACGACCCAACTGCACTAAATGCTGCGATTGAGCATATTGCAATTGAGATAAAATACGAAAACAAGCATCACCGATGGGTCTCCCAGCTACCCCAGGCATTAAAAATATTGGAATTTGCAGCAGAACACTTAAGCCTAAATAACAATATTACGCCTGACAATATTAGCATTAATGCTGAACTCAAATGGCGGGACGAGAAAGATTTTGAAAACATCATTCATCTTACGCAAAGCAAAGGCAATGCCGAATGGCAGGTGTCACGATTTGCCTGATAGAGCCATAGCCTGCTTGGCTATAGGCAAGCAACGATTGTTAAAACGACCATCCCGGTGCTCCAAAGCAGTTCGGCATCCGTGTCAGTGAGGAAACAATGAAACTGGTCTCTGCATAAGCGGAGAGAGTGGGATTCGATTTGAAAACAACATGGGTTGCTCTGGAATGGATTAGGAGAAAAAAGACAGCAATCTCATCTTGAGATCTCACAAAACATCTCACAAAACCAGACGAGATTCACTGAACCTGAGTGGGATGCCATGGGGCAAAGATTCGTGTAACTCAACAGAAGGTTACGATTCCGACTTCGGTGCTGTTGTAACCTGAGATTCCACCTGAGGAATCAGACCCTGATGAATGGGGCAGGTGGCACAGGAACGGCAGCAGGCATCGCACAAGAGCAGATACGCAGGCGGCAATCGCCTTGATCCGATAGGGAGACTGGATTTACGATTAATTGATGGACCACCGGCGCCAAGGACTGCTCAAAGGTCTGCTTGCTGCAGTGACCTTTGGTCTGAGCGCCCCACTGGTCAGCACCTTGATCTCAGCAGGATCGCCGCTTGCCCTGGCGGGACTGCTCTATGGGGGATCTGCACTGGCACTGCTGACGGCAATGGCAGTGCGGGGGCAAAGCACTCAAGAGAGTTCGGTCAAGCGCCAGGACCTGGGGATGCTGGCTTTGCTGACCCTGCTTGGCGGCATTGCTGCTCCCATCTGCCTGGTCAGCGGGTTGGCACTCCTATCAGCGGGTTCTGCGTCCTTGCTGCTGAACCTGGAAGCGGTGTTCACGATGGGGATTGCTGTCCTGATTGGCAGGGAACACCTGAGCGGCAAAGGCACTGCGGCAGCGGCACTAATCATTGCTGGGGCATTGGTCATCGGGAGCGGCACCGCTTCAGGAACGACCCTTCATGGAGCGGTATTTATCGCCCTGGCGTGTCTTGGATGGGGCATAGACAACAACATCAGTCAGCGCCTGAGCATCAGAGACCCGATGCAGATCGCTTTACTGAAATCGGTTGGAGCATCAGTGCCGATGATGCTGCTGGCAGGACTAACAGGGGCAAGGTTCCCAACCCCCATGGAGGTCGTGGTGCTCCTGGCGATTGGCGGAATCGGATATGGACTTTCGATCTGGTTGGATCTGCTGGCGCTGCGGGAGTTGGGCGCTGCCAGGGAATCAGTGATTTTTGCGACGGCACCATTTGTTGGAGCAGGGTTTGCTGTCCTTGCCCTCAAAGAAGCACTCAGCGCCAACATGATTGCCTCTTTCGTCTTGATGGTGGTTGGAGTTGTACTGCTGCTCAATGAAGACCATGCACATTGGCATCGCCATGACGAGGTGTGGCATGAACACAAACACCTCCATAACCCTGGCGACCAGGACCAGCACCATGCCCACCAGCATCCCAATGACGAAGCGAACGGGGTGCGAACAGATGGTCCCTACTGGCACTCTCATCCGCATCGGCACGAACCTATTGCCCATGCCCATCCGCATGTCAGCGATGGGCACCACCGTCACCAGCACTAAGGGAGTGGTGTGACCGTCAACCCGACAAAACTCCAAAACCTCCGTGGGCAGACCCTGCTGTTCCGTTGCTTGGAAACGGGATTCGTGACCACTGTCGGTCTTTGCAATTGGCGCCGGAGCGGGTCTGGCAGAAGAATCAGCAGGCGGCGTGATGATTGAGAGAGGACGCTGGCGAACAACCAAGGACAAAAGGAGACAGGTTTAGTTTTGCAAAATGCGGTATTCCTCCAGCGAAGACTCGGCTATCACTCAGCAAACACAGGTCATGAACTTGAAGAGTCACTTTGCAACTGTTGCCGCCATCGCAGTTCTGGGCGGTTATGCAGCAACGGCACTCCCAAACGCCAATGCACAGCTTTCCCCCAATTGCGAAAGAAATGGCAAGCGTGACTACTGCGCGATCACTCCTATTGCAGGCGCCACAACTGAAAAGCAATCCTTTGATATGATTACTTTCGCAGATCACTCGGTCTACGAAATAACAAGAAATCTTGAGTCCTGCAAAAAGATCTCAGAAAAGGTGCAAACCTGTAATGCAAAAATCATCACGCCGCCTGGAAACGCTAAAACGATACCCGCCTTCTACAGAGGGACTTTCTACGAGGGTGGAGTCAAGCACGAATATGTCGGGAAAGGTATTCATTTGACTTATTTCTTCCTTGACTGAAGACATACGAGTGGGTTCCGAATTACGCCGAGCAAAAATTTTTGCACTGTGCCTTGGGTTGCTGGTGATGGGTGGTTGCGGGATTAAGGCAAACCAGTCAGGATCCAGTGCCTGCAGCAATGGAGGCAACTCCTGCGCCGCTGCCCAGGCGCCACCAGGAATGCGCCAAGCCCTCAAAGGTCACAGGATCGTCAGGGCGCAGTGGGTGGAGAAGACCAACAAGGAATCGGGCGCACCAGACATCGGAATGAAGGCGGAGTGGGAACCCATCACAGAGAGGCGCTGACAGCAGATCAAAAGGATTGAACCCCAAAATGTGCGGATATTTTTGGTTTTAGGTGGATCCACCTGGACCACCTACTCCCCAAAACTCCAGATACAACAAAGGGTCTGGACGAATCAGACCCTTTGAAAACTCTTGAGAAGCGGAGAGGGTGGCCGTGTGTAGCGGACGGGATCGACTGCTATGGGACGGCTTGAGACGATGGGTGCCCCCATCTGTACCGTCTTTTATACCGTCATTCACGGTCTGTGATGGATGGACGGAATTCGAGGGCCGTGGGACCTGCTTGAGACCCGGATCAGAGGGTTCAGGGGAGATGGCTGAGCCGGCGCTGGTTGGGGCTGAGAGCTGATCCGCAGCCAGACTGACGAGCACCATCGCTGGATTGACCCATGCGGCGTGATCACGCGACAGGAAGGGGCTGAGGAGAACCCTTTCATGGGCGACCGATTGATCATCTCTGACAACCGTGAGGACCCGGGCAACCCGCTGGTGCTTGACGGTGAGGCCATTGACGCAGCGGCACGGGACCCACTGGCGATCGGGAAGCTGATGGTGGATCAGGTCTGGGCAGAGGGAACCGACCCCACCGGTGGAGGCCTGTACTACGAGCGCAACAGCAACCAGCACCGCCGGCTGCAGGTCTTTGAAACAGGCAGCGAGGACTTCATGACCGGCGGCTGGGTGCGGGTGCTGGCTACCGCCGAACAGGTCCGCAAGGAGCGTCCTGGCATGGAGCGTGCTGCCAAGGCGGGACTGGTCACGATCCATGGCACCCACCGGGGCGTGCTGCTGGTGGAGTTCCTGGACGTTCCCTGGGGCTGAGCAACCGCCGCAGGGCTCCGGTCGGCAGCGGCCGTCCTTCAGCGTGCCACGGCTACGCCGTGGCGTGCATCGGCCAGCCGCCGCCGCCCACC
>NZ_JAGQDB010000093.1:0-8362 GCF_024346495.1 Cyanobium sp. A1C-AMD
TTTCGCCATCCAGGTTCATCAAGGCGAAACGGGTGACGTTCCAGAGCTTGTTGGCGAAGTTGCGGGAGGCCTCCACCGTGGCGGAGGTGTCGGATTTGCGGTCGTAATCGAGGCGGATGTCCTGCCCGGCCCCGGCCACCTCACGCACCAGGGCGAAGCGCAGGGCGTCGGCGCCATAGCGCTCAATCAGCAGCAGCGGGTCGATGCCGTTGCCAGAGGACTTACTCATCTTGCGGTTCTGTTCATCCCGCACCAGGCCGTGGATGTACACGTCTTTGAAGGGAATCCAAGGGATTCCAGAACCTTCCCGTCCACTCATTAGGGCGCCGGCCATCATCGTCATCCGGGCCACCCAGAAAAAGATGATGTCGAAGCCCGTCACCAGCACGCTGGTGGGATACCAGCGCTCCAGGTCGGCAGCATCGGCATCCGGCCAACCCAGGGTGGAGAAGGGCCAGAGGCCACTGGAAAACCAGGTGTCGAGGGCGTCGGGGTCCTGCTCCAGCACCACCGGATGGGCGTGGGTGCCAGTGCCGTAGATGGATTCGGCCTTCGCCATGGCTTCCGACTCATCGCGAGCCACCACATAGGGCGTGTTGTCGGTGATCACACCGCCCGTTTCACTCACCACAAACCAGGCGGGGATGCGATGGCCCCACCACAGCTGACGGGAGATGCACCAGTCGCGGATGTCGGTGAGCCAGTCGCGGTAGACCTTGCTCCAGCGCTCCGGCACGAAGCGGGGATCGGCGTTCTCGAGGGCCTCACGGCAGCGGGCCGCCAGGGGCTCGGTTTTGACAAACCACTGGGTGGAGAGCAGCGGCTCCACCGGCACCTTGCCGCGATCGGAGAAGGGCACGCTGTGGCGGTAGTCCTCCACCTTCACCAGGAAGCCTTCGGCGTCCATGGCCGCAACCACCGCTTGGCGAGCCTCGAAGCGATCCAGTCCGGCGAAGCGGCCGGCCGCTTCATTCATGGAGCCGTCCTTGGCCATCACCGTGATCAGCGGCAAGTTGTGGCGCTGGCCGATCGCGAAGTCGTTGGGGTCATGGGCCGGGGTCACCTTGACGCAGCCGGTGCCGAACTCCGCATCCACGTGGTCGTCGGCCACGATCGGGATCTCACGCCCCACCAGGGGCAGGGTGAGGGTCTGGCCCACCAGATCGGCGTAACGCGGGTCCTTGGGATTCACCGCCACGGCCGTGTCACCCAGCAGGGTTTCGGGACGGGTGGTGGCCACTTCCAGGAAGCCGTTGCCGGTCGTGAGGGGATAGCGGAAGTGCCAGAGATGGCCGTCCACCTCCTTCATCTCCACCTCCAGATCGCTCACCGCCGAACCGGAGGCCGGGCACCAATTCACCAGGTATTCGCCCCGGTAGATCAGCCCCTGCTCGTGCAGGCGGTTGAAGGCCTCGATCACGGCGGCGCTGCAGCCCCCGTCGAGGGTGAAGCGCTCCCGCTGCCAGTCCACCGAATAGCCGAGGCGGCGCAGCTGGCCCACGATCGTGCCGCCGCTCTCGGCCTTCCAGGCCCAGGCCTGCTCCAGAAAGGCTTCGCGGCCTAGGTCTTCTTTGCGTTTGCCTTCGGCCTTGAGCTGCTTCTCGAGGATCGTCTGCACGGCGATCGAGGCGTGGTCAGTGCCGGGTAGGCACAGCACGTTTTTGCCGCGCAGGCGCTGGAAGCGCACGATCGTGTCGATCAGGGCCGTGTTGAAGGCATGGCCCATGTGCAGGCTGCCGGTCACGTTCGGCGGCGGAATCACCACAGAAAAAGGCTCGCCCGGAGCCGCCGGATCCGGGTGAAAGGCGCCGCTGCTCTCCCAGGCCTGCTGCCAGCGGCTCTCGGTGCCCGCCGGGTCGTAGGTCTTGGGCAGCCCTTCGGCTGCGGCGGTCTTGGGCAGGGCCGCTTCGGGTGCTGGGGCAGACAGCTCGGTCACGGCGGCTCAACGGTAAATGGAGCCATGCTCGCAAAACGGGCTGAGGCCAGGGATGATGAGCCCGCAGAACAAGGCCATGCCGCAATCCTCGGCCCCCTCACAGGCGTCACGACGCGTGGCATGGCGCTGCCTACCCGTGTTGGCCTCGCTGCTGCTGCTCGGTTGTCGCGCCGGCGATGGGCTGCCCAACGTGCTCTACCTCGGGATGGAGGTGAACCCCGACGAAAGGATCGACGCCAACTTGCTCAACGACACCCGGCAGCGACTGGGCGAACTAGAGGCTGGCTACAGGCAGCTTCACCCCAACACCCGCTTTCAGGTCAGCCTTTACCCCGGGCAGAAACTGACCTGGGCGATCCAGCACCGCAACCTGGCCGGGCTGGGGCCTGATCTGCTACTCCTCAACGGGGACACGGCCGTGCGGCTGCTGAAGGCGGGAGTGATCGCGCCCTACCCACAAACCGGGGCAGATCTCAACATGTTCGATCCCCAGGTGCTCAGTCGACTGCGCACCCCCTCCGGAGACCTGGCCGGGCTGCCATTTCTGGTGCAAACCCAGCTGGCCTGCTTCAACCGCCGGCGACTGCCCGCCGCACCAACCACCCTGCAGCAGCTGCTCGACATGAGTGCAAAAGGGTATCCCGTGGGCCTCACGATGGAGGCCCACAACCTCTTCTGGACAGCCGGCAGCCTTGGTGCTGTCGACGCCATCGATACAGCTGCAGCCGGCAGGCAACCCAGCGGGGCCCAGCAGCAGGCGATCGAGCGCTGGCTCACCTGGCTGCAAAACGCCAGCAACCAACAGCGCGTCACCTTCTACGCCAGCCAGTCCTCGGCGGAGGCGGAATTCCAGGCGGGCCGCCTCGACTGGTTCCCCTGTCGCAGCGCGGCCATACCGCGGCTGCGCAAGGCCCTGGGGGATGGGCTCGGTGTCGCACCCTTGCCTCGCGGCGAGGGGGGTGATGCCAGTCCAATCAACAAGCTGCGGGTGTTGGCCCTCGGCACCAACGCCAGCCGCAGTAGCCGCGAGCGGGCCCTGGCCTTCAGCCGCTTCAGCGTGAACCCCCTGAGCCAGAGAAATCTCACCCTGGGCTCCCAGGTGGTGCTGCCAGCCAACCGCTTCGTGAGGGTGCCAGTGAGCAGCTCGGCCACGCTTCGCGCCATGGTGACCTCGACCGAGCAGGGCAGCCAGACCAACACCCTGGGGGAGCTGATCCACATCAACGATCCCCGAGTGGCTGAAATCCAGACACTCCTCACCACGCTGGTGTTCGGAGAGGTGCCGCCCACCAGGGCCGGCCAGAGCCTGGTGGCGATCCTGCGGAACCGGCCATGAGAGAGCTGTTGCTGGAAGTGCTGGGCTGGCTGGGCTATTTAGAGCGGCCCGCCGTGTTGCTGCAACTGGCTGTGGCGATCGGGCTGATGGTGTTGCGGCGGTTTGCGGCGCGCCGAAACTGGCTTCCGCGGCTGCGGCCTCAGCACTACACCCCCCTGGCGCTTGTGGTGCTGGCGGCCAGCTGCCTGCTGCTGGCCCTGCTGGGGCTGCCCTACGGACTCAGCGGCCAGCTGGGTGTGCTCTGGCTGGGCTGGTACGGCCTCAACCAGCTGCAGACACTGCTGCAACGCCGCCTCGGCGCGGCAACGGCACGGCAACTCGAGAGCCGCTTGCTGCGACCCGCCTATCTGCTGCTGGGGGCCCTGATGCTGATCACCACCCTCGACAGCATCAGGGATCTGGCCGTGGCCCCCCTAGGCAGCGTGCTGGGTGTGCCCGTCGATGCGGGCAAGCTGTTTAGTGCCGCCCTGATCACCTATCTGGTGCTGGTGGGCTCGGGGCCACCGGCGTCGGGCTTGGCCTGGCTGGTGCAACGGGCCCTGACAACCAGCGATGGCAGCCGTAAAGCCGTGGAGTTGATGCTGCGCTACACCGTGGTGGGCTTGGGCCTGGTATCCGTGGGGGTGCATATGGGCCTCAACACCACCGCCCTGATCGCCGTGGCCGGTGGCCTGTCGGTGGGCCTGGGTTTCGGCATCAAGGAGGTGTTCTCCAACTTCATCAGCGGCATCTGGCTGCTGTTTGAGGGCTCCGTGCGGCCCGGCGAGGTGCTGATGCTCGATGGCGATCCCTGCGAGGTGCGCAGGCTGGGCCTGCGGGCCACGCTGCTGTGGCGCGACCGCGACAACGCCGAACTGCTGATCCCCAACCAGACCTTCTTCACGGAGGCAGCCACCACCTACACCGCCAGCGACCGCATGCGCCGCAGCCAGGTGAACGTTGGAGCGGCCTACCACCACGATCCAGTTGAGGTGATCGCCCTGCTGGAAGCCACGGCGCTGCTAGTGCCGCGGGTGCTGCCAAGCCCGGCCCCAAAGGGCTTGCTGCTCAGCTACGGCGATTCCGCCATCAACTACGCCCTGCGCTTCTGGATCGCCAACCCGATGGACAACGTGACCATCTGCAGCGAGGTGAACCAGGCCATCTGGAGGGCCTTCCGCGCGCACAACATCGAGATCCCCTTTCCCCAGCAGGTGGAGTATTCGATGGTGTGGCCGCCGGAACAGCACAAACCCAACCTCGAACGCCACTAGCTATGAGCCAAGCGGCTCAGGTAGCCCTCCCGGCTGCCGGCATTGATCCAGCCAGTAGCGATTGTTTTGGTGTGCTCCTCGCTCACCCTGCCTCGATGGATGTGGGAGAGGCCAGCCGGAAAGATCACGAGCTTGCCCCGCTCAGCTGGCTCGTGGTGATCCTGCCAATGAAACTCGGTGCCTCCGTTGGGCACGTCGTTGCAATAAAGGATCCAGGCCAGCACCCTGTGCACCGGCTCGGTGGCCTCGTCGCTGATTGTCCAGTCGCAATGCCAGCGCTTGAAACCCTCACCAGGGGCGTAGCGCTGCAGGTTGAAGATCGGATTCACAAACAGCTCCTGCTCCGGGCAGCACTGGCGAAAGAGGCCGCGCTCCTGCAAGTAGCGCTCCAGCCCAGCCGTGACACCGCGCAGGATCACCTCCGCCAGAGCGAAGGCCTCAGGATCGGAGCGGTCGATGGCCACCAGGCTGATGTCGGTGGAAATTTTGGCGGGCTCAGTTTTGCCGCCAGGGCCAAAGGCCACCCCGGGCCGCCGCAGGTCAACGCGGCGCTCATAAAAGGCCATCACCCCATCGGCGAGGGCCTCGAAGCCGGCATTGCGATAGGTAGCAAGCAGGTTCATCAGGAGAGCTCCTGCCAGGGAAGGGCCAGGGCCGCCTCCAACTGCTGCCAGCGCTGCGGCTCCGCCTCGACCCTCCCCAGCAGACCCAGCCGCTCCAAAGCCGCCACCACCCGACCATGATCCAAGGGACCAGCAGGCCCTAAGGGCAGGATTAACACCTGGGGCTCGGCGGGATCGGCAAGCACCCGCAGCTCCAAATCCTCCAGCTCGCGCTCAAAGAAAATTCGCCGCATGCGGCCGGTGAGCCCTGGCCCCAGCGCCTCGGCATAGGCCTCCAGCGAGTCACGATCACCGCTGCAACCGCAATTGAGCGCCAGCCAGATCAGCAGCTTGGCCCAGCTATCAGCAGTCCAGAGAGGCTGAAAGCTCTCACGGTGCTGCCGCACCAACTCGCCAATGGCGAAATCAAACAGGGTTGCCTGCAGGTTGATGGCATTCATGCCTGCCATCCTGCCCAGCTGCCGGCAGACTGCACGGGCATGCGACTGTCCAACCCATGGCCCTCGACTTCAACGACCCCGATTTGGAGTTCAGCGATCTCGTGTACGCCTACCAGAGCTGGGTAATGGCGGTGATCAACGACGAAAAGCTCGGCGGCGAAGAAACCCTGCTCACCGACGAGATCGCTGACGACGCCCTCAACGCCATGCGCTTTCTGCCCGGCGAAGTGACCAGCGCCATCGAAACCAGCCTCGCCCGTGTCTACGACGTAGATGCCGACGAACTCGCCAGCCTGCTGTTCCCAGAAGGCTGACGCCCCCACCCAGAAATGCGCGATGCCGGGTTCGAACCAGCGACATCCTGCTTGTAAGGCAGGCGCTCTACCGCTGAGCTAATCGCGCGGTGTAGGCAAAATACACCCCATGGCTCAGGCCCCACTTCAACGCAAGCTGCGCTGGCAACTGGAGGCCCTCGGGGTGCGGCTGCTGCTGCTGGCGCTGCGGGGGCGCTCCCACCGCAGCATGGGCCGCGGCATTGCCCAAGCCCACCGGCTAGCCAGGCCCTGGCTGCGGCGGCGCCACACCACGGCGATCGCCAACCTGACGCGGGTCTACGGCGAGCAGCTCAGCCAGGGCCAGCGCGAGGCCATCGCCGAGCAGTCGATCAACAGCTTTTTTCTCTCCTGCCTCGAATCGATCATCCAACCGGTTGACGCCTCCTTGATCAGCGCCGAGGGGGAGGGGCTCGACGAGCTGTTGCGGCTGCATCGCCAGGGCCAGGGGGTGATCGTGGGATCGCTGCACCTGGGTTGCTGGGATCTGGGGCTGCGCTGGCTGAGCGAACAGCTGGATACCCCATCTGTCGTGTACCGCCCCGCCCGCAATCCCTACAGCGACGTGCTGCTCAACCGGGCCCGCCAGGCCAACAGCTACTGCAATTGGATTCCCCAGGCCGATGCCAGGTCGATGTTGCGCTGCCTGCACCGCGGCGGCAGCCTCGTGGTGATGACCGACCTCTACAGCCGCAACAGCGAGGTGCAGGTCGACTTCCTCGGCCTGAGCACCAACTTCGTCAAAGGGCCTGCGGCCCTTTCGCAGAAATCGGGTTGCCCCCTATTTCCCGTGGCCCAGGTGCGGGAAGCGAACGGCCGCTTTCGGCTGATATTTGGCGCACCGCTATGGCCCGGCCAGGGTGCCGCCGCCCGGAGGGACCAGCTTGCCGCCGTAGCCCGCTGGCACGAACCCCTGATCCAGGCCTACCCGGAGCAGTACTACTGGATCAACCGGCGCTGGCGAACGGGCGATGGCAGCGGTGAGCGGCTGCGGCCCATCGGCCCACCCGGGCGCTGATCGATGGCCAGCGGCCGCAGCCACGACCGAGCCACCTGGCTCCTGAGCCTGCCCTTTGGGCTGCTGTGGTGGCCCTGGCTGGGTTTGGCGGGGGTGAGCGTGGCCGGCCTGAGCTTTCTGCTGGGCGGCCTGCTGCTCTCCCCCGACCTCGACACCCGCTCCAACCCCACCCGCCGCTGGGGACCGTTGCGGCTGCTCTGGTGGCCCTACCGCAACCTGCTGCGCCATCGCTCCCTGCTCTCCCACAGTCCCCTGCTGGGCACCAGCGGGCGCCTGGCCTACCTGGCGGCGCTGCTGCTGGTGAGCTGCCTGCTGCTGCAACCCTTGGGAGGGCCAGCACCCCAGCAGCTCCTTGCTACCGCCCAGGCGCTCTGGCAGGGCGAGCGTCCGCTGCTGCTGGCCGCCCTGGTGGGCCTGGAGGCCAGCAGCTGGCTGCACCTGATCCAGGATGGCGACCCGATGCCGCGCCTGCCCCGCCGCCGCCGCCGCCGATGAACCCCCAACCCCAGACCCCAGCCCACCTTGAGTCCCTAGCTGAGCTGATCGCCGTGGTGGCTCGCCTGCGCGACCCCGAGAGCGGCTGCCCCTGGGACCTGGCGCAAACCCACGCCTCCCTGGTGCCCTACGTGCTGGAGGAGGCCCACGAGGTGGCCGATGCGATCCGCTCTGGCGACGATCACCACCTGGCGGAGGAACTGGGCGATCTGCTGCTGCAGGTGGTGCTCCACGCCCAGATCGCCAGCGAGGCAGGCAGCTTTGATCTGGCCCAGATCGCTGCAGGCATCAGCGCCAAGCTGGTGCGCCGCCATCCCCATGTGTTTGGCGGTGGCGAGCCGGCCAGCTGGGAGGAGATCAAGGCCGCAGAAAAACCCCAACCCGCCTCCGCAAGCCCCCTCAGCGATCGGCTGGCCGGCAAGGTGCGCGGCCAGCCCGCCCTAGCCGGCGCCATGACGATCTCCAAGCAAGCCGCCGCAGCCGGCTTCGAGTGGGATGACATGGCAGGGGTGTGGGCGAAGGTGCACGAGGAGCTCGACGAGCTCAAGGAGGCTGTGGCCTCCGGAGATCGCTGCCATGCCCAGGAGGAGCTGGGCGACGTGCTGTTCACCCTGGTGAACGTGGCCCGCTGGTGCGGCATCGAACCGGAAGCCGGCCTGGCGGGCACCAACCGCCGCTTCCTGGATCGCTTTTCCCGGGTGGAAGCTGCCCTAGATGGCGACCTAAAGGGCCGCAGCATCGGCGAGCTCGAAGGCCTCTGGCAGCAGGCCAAGGCCGAAATCCGCGCTGAAAACAAGCCAACGCCAGGCTGCTGAGCCTTGGCTGCAACAGTCTCTCAAGTTCCGTACAACCTGTACTGCGAGTATCAGTTCACCCCCGCCAGCGGCGTGACCCGCTTTTGTACTGGCCTCGTGCCTTGTTTCTGATTT
>NZ_JAGQDB010000094.1:0-8196 GCF_024346495.1 Cyanobium sp. A1C-AMD
TTCCCGTACCTGCAGAAACCCAGTGAGCGCAATGATTCACAGGCTTCCTCATTGCCGTTGCCATCGAGATCGGTGTGCCCCTGGCGCAGCAGTTCCTGGGCGCGGGCATAGGAGCCGATCTCCCTACAGCGGTAGCGGTGACCACCCCTGTGGTGCCATCGGGGATCACGGCGCCTCTGCGGCCCCGGCGGTAGTCCCAGGGGCGGGTGATCCCACCCGGCACCTGCCAGACCCTGTAGCGCAGCCGGCTGGCCCGAAATTCAGCGTCCAGAGACTCCTTGGTCTCGCAGCCGCTCAGATACTGCCGCTAGCTAAGCCGCAGCGGCCTCGATGATCGCCGTTGTGGAGGCCAACACCGCTCGTGCCAGCACCTTCAGGGCGGGATCGGCCGAGAGGCCAGCAAGCATCGCCTCGGGGCGGATCATCCCGAGGCGGGTCTGGCCGGCTTCGGTGTAGACGGAGATCCGGCAGGGCAGAGCCATGTTGAGCGCCATCGTGGTGCTGAGCACCGCGGCGGCCTGCTGGGGGTTGCACACCTCGAAGATGCGGCACTGCTCCGGGAACGGCAGGCCCTTGCTGCGCAGAGTGTTGCCCAGATCATGGACGGCCAGCACGCCGAAGCCCTGGTTCACCACCGCCTCCTGGAGGGCGGCACTGGCCTCCTCGAAGGATTTCGGAGTGTCGAGGATGAAGAACGGATCCATGGCTGGCATCAGGACGTTCCGTACCAGCTGCGATACCACTGCGCCATCTGTTCGATCTCCTGGCTCTGCACCCGAACCATGGTCTGCTGCAGCTCCCGCAGCTGCGGATGCTGGCTGTTGGATTGGGCCATCGAGGCCATCATCACGCCCATGCGGTGGTGCGGAATCATCTGCTCGATGAAGGCACGATCGAAGTCGGCGGCATTCTTCAGTGCCGCCCATCCCCATGCCCATGCCGCCCATCCCCATGCCCATGCCGCCCATCTTCATGCCACCACCCATGCCCATCCCCATGCCGCCCATACCCATGGCTCCTCCGGTCGTCCAGCTGGGAACATCGCCGCCAAACCACTGCCGGTACCAGGTCCGCATCTGGGCGTTCTCCTGGCTCTGGCTGGCCTTGATGCTGCGGGCCAGGGCCTTGATCTCGGGCTTGCGCGCGCGGGTGAGGGCAAGATCCGCCATGGCGATCGCCCCGTCATGGTGAGGAATCATCATCACGATGAAGTGCTGATCCATCGACTGGGCCGCCATCCGCCCCGGACCGCTTAGTCCCCTTCCCATCCCGCTTCCGGCTTGGGCCACCACCTGGGGCGGCACCGAGCGCGCTGGAGCCTCCAGCGACAGAACGAGCGCTCCCAGCCCTGCAGCGGCCGCGAGCCTGAGCGCCGCCGAACGTTTCTGGTCCAACGCGGCATGGTGATGGCCCATCAGTTCTCTCCCTTGCTTGTGCCTTTCTTCAGCATGGGCACTTAGCAGGGAGTCGGACACGGATTCGGGTCATGGCTTCATCGAATCGGTGTGCCCATTCGCTGCGTATGGGCCGAACGTCACGATCAGCCTTCAGACGTGAAGATTGGGGCAGATCACCGCGTCATCCTTGGCTGGACCGCTCTGCCAGCCCGCCAGCAGGCCCTGCAGTTCCTTGCGGAGCTGCCGCAGCTCCTTGATCTGGCCATCGATCCGCTCGATCTGGCGCCCCAGCTGGACCTGGATGTCGCCGCAGGGCAGCTCACCGGCATCGTGCACCGCCAGGCAGTCCTGGATCTCCTCCAGGCTGAGCCCGAGGGTCTTGAGCCGGCGGATGAACTCCAGGCGTTGCAGGCTCTCCTCGGCGAAGAGGCGGTACCCGCCTTCGCTGCGGCCGATCGCCGGCAGCAGACCCAAGTCTTCGTAGTAGCGCAGGGTCTTGACCGGCAGACCACTGCGGCCGGCCAGGGCTCCGATCTTCATGCCGGTTTTCATGCCAACAGCTGCCATGGGCTTGACTCTCCTGCCATAGGGAGACTCTAAGCTGGTGTTCACCTCGTTCTTCCGGCATTCCGTGAACCCCATCGCTCTGGCTCTCCTCCTCTCGGCAGGCGTTGCCCTGGCCCCCGGCGCCGCCCGCGCTCAGGCCAACGACATGTTCCCGAGCAAGGCCGCTGCGGAACAGCGAGCCAAGGAACTCAAGTGCAGCGGCGCCTTTGCAATGGGCAAGGACTGGATGCCCTGCCAGAACTTCGATGTCTATGAGAAAGCCGTCTCCAAGGAGAAGTGACACCAGCAGTCCCTTTTCTGTCACTGACCATCCCCTCGCAATCTCAATGACCCAGCACTCCACCGGCCCCTTCCAGCAGACCAACCGTTGGGCTCTGCTGGCGGCCCTCGTAGCGGCGACCTTCGCTCCGCTGCTCGTCAGCGCACCCGCTGCGGCGCACATGAAGGGCATGTTCAAGACCAAGCAGGAGGCGGAGAAACGCGCCGCCGAACTCAAGTGCAAGGGGGCTTTTGCGATGGGCTCCCTCTGGATGCCCTGCGCCAACATGCAGGATCTGCACAAGGCAATGGATAAGGAGTGAGGCACCATCACCTGATGCGCCGGGTGCACCGCAGCCTCGTGCCCCTGGCAGCCCTGCCACTGCTGCTCACGGCGCTCTCCGGCTCCCTGTACGGCGCCCTATCGGCCCAGGGAATCGAGGCCTTCTGGCTGATGAAGCTGCACACGGGCAACTTCGGCCTCCTCAATCTGCAGCCCTGGTACTCCTCGGTCCTGGCGCTGCTCACCCTGTTCGTGATCGGCTCCGGCATGGGACTGCTGCTGGGCCGCCGCAGGGGGATGAAGCAACCGCCGCCAGCGGCCTGATCAGGCCGCTCAGGAGGAGGGTATTAATGAGGATTCTGAGCCTGACACGCAACGACAACAAAAAGCTCAACCTCCACAACCACTTCGAAATGCATGGACTCGGTTTGAACTCATCTCCGCCAGGAATGCGGCGGATGATCTTCTGGTAATCAGGCCACAGGGTCGATGGAAATGAAGTGATGCCAACAGCTTTCGTAGACACTGAACGACTGATGGGGAGCACGCATCATCTATGCCATCAAAGGCAATGCCACATTGAGTATCAAAAGAAGAAGCAGGAGCCGCGAATGATGCCACGGGTTAGTGAAAGTTTTGCCCCGAATATCCCAACATGTGCCGGCGAGCCATGTAGAGGATGATGACAGGCAAGACGATCCATTGAATGACGGCAAGTGCACTCATGCCTAGTAGGGGCACTGCCAGCATCGGCACTCCGTAGGCCTTGGAAACATTAACTCGATAGGTTTCGATCGCAAGCGTGATCAGAAGGCCGATACCGGTAAACAGGAGCGTCAGCTTCCAGGTTGGGGTCAGCACCCAGTACCGCGAACGCATCAACGCGCTCACAGTCCAACTGCTGAAGAGAATGATGACCCCATCGCCAAAGGCGCAGTGGGTCAAGTCAATAACTTTGTCGCCCAGGGATGGACTTGCGTAGAACTCGTAAAATGGAGACTGCCAAACCTCGTAAACGAAGTTGAGCAGAAAGGCAAAGAGAAACAGATTTGTTTCTGGTGCAGCGAGAATTCGTGCACTTTTCTTGACCACAAGCCTTTGCTTCACCAGGCTATTCATTTAACCATTAAAATGTATACGAGACAACGATATGCCATTCCATGCAGCATTGATCGTCGAGGCACGCATCAATGCTTCTTCTATGGCAGGTGTCACTTGGCCACCGAATGCTTGTGTCTTTGCGGCTGGTCATCTGGATCTCCGTGGCAGCCGGGGGCAGGCCGAAATGAATCCTTCTCTGTGAAGTTCCTTTACCGATGCCGCCAGGGAAGAAAGCCCGGCACAGCCGAAAGATAGTCCCGATAGCGATCTCCAAACTCGCGCACAGCCTCCCGCTCCTCTTGCTTTGCAAGGCGCAGGTACATCACCACAAGCACTGGATACATCGCCAGGGTGAGCAACGTGGGCCATTGCAGAAGGAATCCTGTCATCACCAGAATGAGGCCCAGGTACTGGGGGTGACGCAGACGCGCGTAGATGCCGGTGGTCGCCAGTTCATGCTTTTGCTGGGCGGCATAAAGCATGTCCCAGCCCCTGGCGATGAGCATGAAGCCGCCAGCGATCAGCACGAAACTGGCGATATGGAAGGGGCCGAAATGCGGATTCACCCGCCAGCCAAACAGCGTTTCCAATAGGTGTCCCGCATCATGGGAGAGCCAGTTCACGGATGGATAGCGACTCCCAAGCCAGCCGGAGAGGAGGTAAATCGTCAGTGGAAATCCATACATCTCGGCAAACAAGGCCACCAGGAAGGCGCTGAATGCCCCAAAGCTGCGCCAGTCACGCGGCGTCTTTGGCTTGAAGAAACTGAAGGCAAAGAAGATGAAAACAGCGGCATTCACCACCGCCAGTCCCCAGAGGCCATAGGCCGGGGCGTCACTTTGGTTCATCACGACTTGGGGGTAGGGGTCGATCGCGAGTCCGTTCCCTCCGGGGCGCTGTGATGGCCATGACCATGGCCGCCATGCATGAAGAGGTGCATCAGCGGGCAGGCCAGGAACACCAGGAAGGGAAGGAAGGGAATGGTGTGCGCTGTGTGCTCCAGCAGCAGGTAGAAGGCCGCCACCAGGAGAAAGCCATAGAGCACCCACCGGGATCGGCGGCGTGGTGACCAGCTGGACAGGAAGTTGGGATCAGCCATCGAATCTCGCTAAAGGGGACGGACTCGGACGAAAGCACTGGTGATCAAGCGGCCCGGTAGCGACGCAACAGCGACGAGTTGACGATCACCGAGAGCGAACTCAGGGCCATGGCCGCCCCGGCGATCATCGGGTTCAGCCAGCCGAGGGCAGCAATCGGGATGCCGATCCCGTTGTAGATGAAGGCCCAGAAGAGGTTCTGGCGGATCTTGCGCATGGTGGCCCGCGACAGGCCGATGGCGGTCACGACCAGCCGCACGTCGTTGCCCATCAAGATGATGTCACCGGCTTCCTTGGCCACATCCGATCCCGAGCCGATGGCGATGCCGATGTTGGCCGTGGCCAGGGCCGGGGCGTCATTGACGCCATCACCCACCATGGCCACGTTCTGCCCATCCAACTGCAGGGACTTGATCGTTCCGGCCTTGTCGGCAGGCCGGACCTCGGCGATCACCTCGGTGATCCCCACCTGGGCGGCAATCGCCTCTGCGGTGGTGCGGTTGTCGCCGCTGAGCATGATCACCCGCACCCCACGGCGCCGCAGCAGGGCCACGGCCTGCTCGGCCTCGGGCCTGACCGTGTCAGCGACGGCGATCACCCCCAGGATCTGATCGGCGCGCCCCAGCAACATGGCCGTTTTCCCCTGGGCCTCGAGCCCAGCGAGCTGGCCTTCCACAGGCTCGGGAAGCCGAGGCAGGAAGCGGCTTGCCAGGGAACGGTTGCCGAACCAGACGACGTCCCCGCCCTCTTTGGCGGTGATGCCCTCGCCCACCTGGGCCTCAAACTGCTTCAGCGGCAGCAGCTCCAGATGGCGCGCTGCAACGGCCTCGGCAATTGCCGCTGCCAGGGGATGTTCGGAGCCGTGCTCCAGGGACCCTGCGAGCTGAAGCACCTCCTGCTCCGACTGGCTTGCCAGGGGCTCCAGATCGGTGAGCACCGGCTTGCCCAAGGTGAGCGTGCCTGTCTTGTCGAAGACCACGGTGGTGAGCTTCTCAGCCCGCTCCAGCACCTCGCCGCTGCGGATCAGGATGCCCTGCTCCGCGCCCTTGCCCACCCCCACCATCAGGGCCGCTGGGGTGGCGATGCCCAGGGCACAGGGGCAGGAAATCACCAGCACGGCGATGAAGGCCAGCAGACCACTGCTGAACTGGCCCGCCAGGGTCCAGAGGGCAAACGCCGCGAAGGCGATCAGCACCGCGGCTGGAACAAACCAGCCCGTGACCTGATCGGCCAGGCGCTGCACGCTGGCCGTGCTGGCCTGGGCCTCCTCCACGATGCGAACGATCTGGGCCAGGGCGGTGTCGGATCCCACCCGGCTGGCCTGAAAACGGAGCAGGCCATTGCCATTCACGGTGCCGCCGATGAGTTCGGCACCGGCCTGTTTGGCCACTGGCAGGGATTCACCGGTGAGCAAGGATTCGTCCACCGAGGAGCTGCCCTCCAGCACCACCCCATCGGCGGGGATCTTCTCGCCCGGGCGCACCAGCACCGTCTCGCCGGTGTCGATGGCATCGGCGGGCACGGTCATCTCCATGCCGTCGCGGATCACCGTGGCCGTGGCGGGCTGAAGATCGAGCAACTTGCGCACGGCGGCAGAGGAGCGTTTCTTGATGATCTCCTCCATGTATTTGCCCATCAGCACGAAGGCGATCACCACCGCCGAGACTTCGAAATAGACGTCCCGTTCATTGACGCCAACCGGAAGCCAGGTGGGCGCGAAGACCACCACCACGCTGTAGAAGTAGGCGACGGAGGTGCCCAGGGCGATCAGCACATCCATGTTGAGGGCGCGGCGCTTGAGGGCCGCCCAGGCGCCGGTGTAGAACGACCAGCCACCGATGAACTGCACCGGAGTGGCAAGCACGAACAGCCACTTCCCCCAGCTCATCCAGGGCAGTGCCGGCAGCGGCACCCAGGACACCAGGCTGATGCCGGCCGCCAGGGCGATGAAGGCTCCGGCCCGGAACAGCGCCAGCGCCAGCACCCCGCCGATCACGAAGCCCACCCGGCGGCGCATGACGCGCAATTCGCGGTCGGGATTCTGGAAGGTCTGCAGGCAACTCTGGCTGCAGAAGTAGTAGTCGCGGCCGCCGCGCTGGGCGCTGAGGGCTGTGGCCTTGGGAACCACCATGCCGCAGATCGGATCCTTGGCCATTCCCTTGCCGCCGCCGGTGGGCGGCGGGCCGTGGCTTCCGGGCTTCCCGTGGGAATGGCCAGGGGTCTGGGTGATTGTCGCCGCGTTCATCATGGCTGCTCCTGATCGGTGGGGCTCGTTAGGAAAGATCTACCCAGGTTTTCGCTCAAAGACGAAAAAGAGCGTCGTATTTGCTGTACTCCGGCTTGCGCAAGCCCTCCACCGCCAGCATCCTGCGCAGTTCGATGATCTCGGCGCGCTGGGCCACGATCACCCCTCGCGCGAAGCGTCGGATCGTGGGGTTGGTGCTCTTGGCCAGGGCGTCGTGGGCCATCATCAGCGCCCCGCCGTGGTGCTCGAGCATGCCCTCCAAGAACCACACCACCCGGTTGTCCTGGGTGGGGAGTTCGCCCATCATCCGCATGCCATCGATCTGGGCCTGGCTCATGCGGGTGAGGCCGCTGAGGCTGTTGGGATCGCCTCCGGAGGCCAGGGACACGGGGTAAACGGGTGCCTGGGGGTACCAGGCCTTGCGCCAGAGGCCCATGGCCCGGATCTCGTTGGCCTGGTCGCGCCAGATCGTTTTGCCGAGCGCTCCCACGCCGGGCTGGCCGATGTTGAAGACGAATTCGCTCATCCGAAGGGCGCCGGTGTGGTGCTGCACCATGCCGTCGATGAAGCGCAGGTCGTAGGTGGCACCGGCCGGGCCCACGTCGTGGGCGTGGGCGGCATGGGCCGGGGCGGATCCGGCCGGAGCAGACATCCCAGGCATGTTCATCATCCCTGGCATGCCCTGGTGCCCTTCGTGATTCATGCCACCGGGCATCTGGGCCAGGGCAGGAGCCGCAACGGTGAGGGCAGAGGCCAGACCGATCAGGGTGGCGGTGAAGCGGAATGGGTACATGGCGGCAAGGTGAGACCTCCTAACGGTATGGTCTCCCCTTGACAGGAGAGTCAAGGGCCAAGGGCGCAGCAAATCTGAGCCGGTCGATGCCGGTTGATGCCGGTCATCACGGGCTTGACTCTCCACCTGAGTGGAGGCTCTACGGTTGAGACATCCCCGCATCAGAGGCCATGAACTCGACATCAAGCCGCGGTCATTCGCGGTTCCTGGACCTGCTGCTGGGGGTCGGCGCTGTTGCTGCCGTTGTCTCAGGGGGCGGGTCGCTCGCGGCACGCGCCAGTGCTCCAGCCCTGATGCCGGTCACCTCCTATCGATCCGCCAGCTGCGGGTGCTGCAAGGGCTGGGTGCAGCACATGCGCGCCAATGGCTTCGCCGTGCGCGATGTCGTGGTGGCCGATGTCGCCGTGATCAAGCGACGCCTGGGGGTCCCCGCCCGCCTGGCCTCGTGCCACACC
>NZ_JAGQDB010000095.1:0-8076 GCF_024346495.1 Cyanobium sp. A1C-AMD
GCGGGGCAACCCGCTGGAGGCCAGTGCTTGATCTGGCGCACCTTGGTGTGCGTGGATGGACATTCTTGGGTAGCCGCGCCGCAAGGTGGGGCCAGCAAAGCCAATGACGCCTGAGCTCGCTAACTGCGTACTTGAGGGATTGCTGCTGCTCCATGAGGAGCTGTCGCAGGACCCTGAGTCGCCTTGGTACGTAGGCACACCAGATCAGACCCAGGTGCTGCATGACGAGCTCTGGATCTTGGCCGGAGAGCTCTACCCCCGCTCCAGCGCTGCCTTGGTAGATGCCTGGTACCGGGCTGGTCGCTCTGCGTTATTGCCGGTGAACTGCACCGGCGAGCTTTTCAGCAGCCGGCACCTCCAGCTGGTGGGTTGATTCGCACTGCTACTGCTTGCTGCTCTCTGTCAAAGGTGCAGAGGAGTTCAGCTAGCAGGCGGCCTGCCAACCCTCGTCAGCGCTGCACCGCCCAGCAGCGCCAGCAGCAGGTTGAGGGTGGAATCAAGACCCATCTGCAATTTCTCAAGCGTGCCTGGGCATACCTGACCAACTGGCCGGCCCGCCAATGCCCGCTGACCGCAGACCCCAGCAGCAAGGGAATAGATCAAAAGCTGGGTGCAGATCACAACCGCCAGGGTCTTAAAGACAAAGCGCTCACGATCAAAGGGAGGCTTGCCGCCCCTCTGGGCAGGTGGCTGCAAGGGCGGCAGCTCATCGCTCATGGACCTGCTCGGTGCCTTTGCCCTCTCCCTGCTCAGGGATGGCAGGTCAGAAGCCAGCCGGTGCCTTTGCCATCTGCTTCCCAACGGGGCTGCCAGTTCTTCCAGCTGTAGTGCTGGCCTGCGCCGTTGGTGTTGGCGGTGTAACCACCAGCGACTAGATCAGCTTCTCAATTGGGGTCGTTGTGAATGGCGACCGCCTCGGTGAAACCGATCACCACACTCCAATGGCCACCGCCTGATGGAGCAGATACAGAACCGTGATGCAGCCAGCCCACGGCCACGGGCCGTCCCAGGTTGATCTGCTGCTCCAGTGCTGCTCGATCTCCATTGGTCGCAAAGTTGGCGGTTAGCCCCAGTGAGCGAAGCGCTGAGAGCTGGGCTTCTGCACTTGTGCTGTCGCCGTACTTGGCGCGGATGGCGTTGTATTCATCGTCAGAGCCGACCTTGCCCCAATAGCGGGCGAGCATGGCGCAGCTACTGGAGAAGCACTCGCGGTAGCCGGTGCCTGAGGCGTTGTCGTTCTGGTTCTCCCAGGCCACCGGCAGGGGATTGGCATGGCCTGATGCCTCTGGAGCCGGGGGTGTCGATGAGAAGCTCTGCCGCCAGGGCGCGGCCTCGGTGAGGATCGCTGGGTCTGCAGCAATCACGGCGAGCCGCAACTGCTCAATCCCCTCGAGTTGTTG
This sequence comes from Cyanobium sp. A1C-AMD, assembly GCF_024346495.1. Lineage (NCBI taxonomy): Bacteria > Bacillati > Cyanobacteriota > Cyanophyceae > Synechococcales > Prochlorococcaceae > Cyanobium > Cyanobium sp. A1C-AMD. Next base: position 1,401 of record NZ_JAGQDB010000095.1, read on the forward strand.
TGACTCTGCCTTCCAGGCATTCCAGAACTGGCGCCAGCGCTCAGCTGTGAAAGGTGCCTGGGCAGCAGGAGAGGTTGTGGTCATGGCAGCAGGGCAGTCCTTTGCTGTTGCCGTAGTGCCTCATCTCCAGCTGATGCCGCTCGGCAATAGCCCCTGACCTCCCCGGGGCGCTGCCCCCTGTGCCATGGGCCTCACCTTGATCGAGGCAGCCAAATACGAGAACAGGCTTGAGCATCTAGCTGTGCTCAAGACGTTTTCAGAGGGCGAACTGCTCGCCCAGCTGCCGTTCATGAATATTGCCGGCAGCGGCCTGTTTTATTCCGCTGAACAGGAGCTGCCATCTGTTGGCTTTCGCGCTGTCAACGAGGGCTACACCCAGAGCTATGGCGTGGTGGACCAGCGCGCAGAAGCGGTGCACCTATTTGGCGGTGACGTGGATGTTGATCGCTCGATCGTTGATCTGATGGGCCCTGAGGCCCGTGCCAGCCAGATCGAGATGAAGGTGCGCTCCATGCGGCTGACCTTGGAAGCAACAGTGATCAATGGCGACAGCAGCGCCAACCCCAGGGCATTTGACGGGCTCAGTAAGCGCCTGCAGCCAGGCGATGCGATGGCAATCGACAACGCAGGCAGTGGCAGCAGCGGTGGCGGCAGTACTGCTCCTGGTGCACCGCTTGATTTTGATCGCCTCGATGAGTTGATCGATTCGGTGAATGCCTATGGCGGCAGCAAGGTGCTGGTGATGAGCAAGGCAATGCGCCGCCAGCTCAATGCCATGGCGCGCGCCTCCATTGGCGGCGGGGTGTATCAGACCAGCACCAACTCCTTTGGGATGACGGTGCACCGCTACCAGGACTGCGAGCTGGTCACGGTTGACCGCGATGCCCAGGGCATTGAGGTGATGGGTTACGACGAGGCGGGCGGCACCAGCTCGATTTACTGCTGCACCTTTGGTGATCAAGGCGTCACCGGTTTGCAGGGCCCCTTCCAGGGTCGCTATGGAATCTCGGTGCGTGACCTGGGCGAGGTGCCTGATGCCCCGGTGTTTCGCACCCGCGTCGATTGGTACGTGGGATTTGCCGTGCTGCAAAGCCGCGCTGCTGGTCGCCTCTTCAACATCACCCCTGCTAACTGAGCCATGAACGGCAATCCCTTGCTTGATGCGGAGACCACCCTGGTGGGCTGGACCAACCGCAGCGCCATACGCAACTTGGAGCGCACCTTCCTCTCTGGAGAAGAGGTGCTGCTTACAACCAAGCTCGATGCGGCGTCACGCTTTTCGGTAGTAGCAAGTAATCCAGGTTCTGCTGCTGCAGTTGAAATTCAGGTGTCCTTTGCTCCTGTGCTCCGTGATGGCACAACCGGTAGCTGGGTGGTTGCTACCACCGTGGCGCTGCCAGCAGAAGGGGGGCGGGTGGAGGCGTTTATCAGTGGACGTGACATCCAGCTCAATGCTGCTGATTTAGCCGATGTGGATTTGCCAGCGGTCTGCTTTGCCAAAGCAGAGGTGAGCCCCGAGACTCCAGAGGGGATGCACGTGGGACTTACCGCCACTATTCCTGCTTGATGGTGACTCCTGTGCGCCATGACCTAAGTGATCCAGCCATTCCTGAGGGGATGGTGCGGATCAGTGCTGGAGCAGAGCACCGCTTCATATGGCCGGTGCACCTAGGTGGCTGGCAAAGCCTGGGCTGGCAGCTGCAAGAAGCTGCAGCAGACCTACCTGTCAATCCGCTCGCGCCAGAGCCAGAAGAAGTAGCTCAGCCACTGCTTGCTGTTGAACCAGCAGCAGTGCCAGAAGCGGACTGGCAACTAGAGCCAGAAGCAGCGTCTGCGCCAGTAGCAGCGCCTGATTTTCAGGCCATGACCAAGGCGCAGATCCTGGAGCACTGCTCCAGCGTTTATGGCGTCGAGCTCGATGGCAGCGCGACCAAGGCAGAGCTGGTGGAGCAGGCCACGGCACTGGCGCAGCTACCGGTTGAGCAGCAGCTGAGTGATCTGCTGCTGGATGACCCCCTGATTTAACGAGGATCAGCAGATGACCATTGCCATGCGCACCAGCGTTGCGATCAGCAGTGGTGGCATCAGCGCGCAGCTGATCCGCCTGCTGCCACCTGCTGGCTGTCCTGGTGAGGCGGTATGGGTGCCATCTAATGAGGTGCAGCGCTGGGAGCAGCTGGGGTTTGGCCGTGCGCCGATCCCAGCTGCTGAATTGGAGCTGAGCTGGCAGCCGGCTGGCCCGGAATTGGGCGGGCTGATTCCGATCGAGCTGCTACTCAACCCACGCACCACGCCTCCCAATGCGGTGACGGTGGACTGGGGCGACGGCACGGCCGAGACCCTGCCCTGGCCCGTTGGCGGCGATGGCAACGGCCGGCTGCGGCACGGCTACACCAGCCGCAGGGACTACACGATCACAACAGAGCTCACCGGCAGCGGTGTTACGGCAACGCTGCTGGTGAGCTTGGCGGGCTGCTCGATTTGGTCACCAGAACCACCAGCACCTTCACCAGGTCCAACTCCAGGCCCGGGCTCTGTGCTGCCCTTGATCCCTGGTGCTGGCCTAGGTGGCGCTGCTTACGACGGCAGCACAACCCAGCAGTGGAGCCTGACGCGATGGAGTGGCGGTAGCAGTGCTGGTGGTGTGCCAGCCAGCGATGGCTCGAGCGCCTTGTTCCTCTGCGCCGATGGCTCCTGGGCCATGCCGCCGGGCGGCAGCAGTGGAACGGTTTGGTTTAACGGCGCTGGACCACCGCCTCTGACGCTCAGTGGTGCTGACCCCGGTGACTACTACCTGGACAACCTCAGCGGCAACTTTTATGTGCTGGAGGGTTGATCGGCAATAGCGAGCAGGTCGCACCAAGCGGTGCGCGCGGCAACGTTGCAGCTGATTGATGCCCTGGAACCAGAGCTTGAACCTTGTTGGTCCTACAGGTCCTGCAGGTGCTGATGGAGCAAGCGGAGAACCAGGTGCTGCTGGCCCGGCTGGAGAAAATGGTCCTGCAGGTGAAGTGGGCCCAGCAGGGCAGCAGGGTCCTGCTGGACCAGCGGGCCCGGCTGGTGAAAGTGGCCCTACAGGTGTGGCCGGCCTAGCTGGTGATGTGGGTCCTACTGGCATAGATGGTCCACCTGGCGTGCCTGGCCCTGCTGGCCTTGATGGACCCCCCGGCGTCGCTGGACCCCCAGGCGAACCGGGTCTTACTGGAGAAGTAGGACCAGCTGGCGCTGCCTGTAATACCGAGTTCCGCGTTGATGCAGGTGTGCCGCAGTACTACGTAGCAGCAGAAGGTCGCTGGGGAAATCTTGCTGTTTTGGCAGTGACTTCTGCGCCCGCTACTGCAATGGCTGAGCTGGATCCAAACCTTGAGGCCCGCTCCCTTGATTCAGCCATTAGCCAAGACGACGCCACCTCTGGCGCGGGCCAATGAGCTGGCTAGAAGCGCTCAATCTTGCCGGGCCGGTTGGTGCTGCTGGTGCACAAGGAGAGGCAGGAGCACCAGGCCCTGCTGGACCACCTGGGGCAGCAGGGGCAGTTGGCGAGCCTGGTGCTGAGGGGCCTGTTGGCCCGCAAGGAGATCAAGGGCCCCTTGGCCCTCAAGGTCCTCAGGGCCCTCAAGGCGCGCCCGGGGCGCAAGGCAGCCAAGGCGCTCAAGGCCCCCAGGGACCGCAAGGCCCTGCAGGAAATCCCGGTCCAGCAGGAGTGCAAGGCGTCATGGGCCCTACTGGTGCAGCGGGGCCGCAAGGCCCTGCAGCTACTACTGATTTCCAAGTGCTTTCTGGCGTTCCCCATGCCTATATGGCAAATCAGGGGACCTGGGTGCCGCTTGGCATTGAGCCGCTTGCTCCTGTTATTCCAGAGGTGGGCGCACCGATTGGCGGCGGCTACTTTGCTGGCTTGATTAGCCATACGGCAGATGGCAACCCCACCCATTACCTAATTGTCGCGCCGCGTGATGCGGGTGCTACCGGCGGCTCAAATACCGGCATGCCCGAGGTTTACCCCCAGGCTTATAACCCGACCTATAGGGACTATGGGCCAAGCGGTGGTTGCGGCAGCAGGCATGACGGCTGGGCGAACACCGAGTGGATGATCCAAAATGGTGTTCACCCTGCTGCCCAGTGGTGTGCGGCATTAAATATCAACGGCTACGACGACTGGTACATGCCAGCGCACTACGAGCTGGAGATTGCCTACTTCCATCTCAAGCCAACAGCTACGCCGAACGTAGCTGATCCAGCCTATGGAGACGGGATCAACCCATATGCAGTGCCAAGGCGTGACTATCTGTTCCCCCCATACGTGCCAGCTCAGTGCTTAAACCCTGCCTTTCAGTGGGGCGGGGCGGAAGCCTTTATTCCATTAATCCACTGGACATCATCAGAGAGGGATACGCGTGATTGCTATGTGTTGAGTATGGATAGTGGTTTGTTTTCTTGGATGCCCAAGATATTTATTTCACCCGTGCGCGCCATGCGCAAGATCCCCTACGGGTCGCTCTAGTCCAGTCAGCTTTGCTGAACGCAGTTGTGGCTTGCTGTTAGCCACCGGCTAGCGGCTAGCGGTGCAATACGGCAATAGCTGCTGTTGACACACCGGGCTGCTGGCCCGCATGACCATGGCTTGGGTAGCAGGCGGCTCTCTTAAGGGTCCACAGGGTGAGCAAGGCATTCAGGGCGCCCAAGGGGTGCAGGGCCTTGCTGGCGCTGATGGCGTTCAAGGCGTCCAAGGACCACAAGGTGAGGCTGGTATCCAGGGTCCGATTGGTCCTGATGGTGTTCAAGGCCAGCAGGGCATCCAGGGTGCTGCGGGTTTGGGCATCACCTTTAAGGGCCAGGTGGCGACAGAAACGGAGCTGCCAGCTGATGCAGCCCAGGGCGATGCCTACATCGTTCAGGCCGATGACTCCTTTCAGGTGTGGGATGCGGCCAGCAGCAGCTGGGTGAATGGTGGCTCGATCCAGGGACCGCAGGGAATTGAGGGCCCTGCTGGCGTTGCTGGTGTTCAAGGAGAAATAGGCCCTGCTGGCGCTCAAGGCGTGGAAGGACCAGCTGGCGTGCAGGGCATGCGCGGTACGGGCTGGTTCAACGGCAGCGGCGCTCCTGCAGCTGACATCCCAGGTTCGATCCCTGGTGATCTGTATTTAGATAACGCCACGGGCGACGTGTACACCCTGAGCTGAGCGGTGGCCTGGTCGCTTGCTGCCAACCTGCAGGGCCCTGCTGGCCCGAGCGCTGTGTCGGCTGATGCCGGCAACAGCGCCAGGTTGGGCACTGACGCCAAGGTGTTTGTGCCCTCCTCCCTTTACGTCCTGGCCGCAGCGACGGCCAAGGTGTTGGGCGGCATCAAGGTGGGTGCTGGGTTGAGCATGACGGCCGATGGCGTGCTCAGTGCTGCGATGGCAACCACCTACGTCAATAAGGCTGGCGATGTGATGAACGGCCCGCTGCGCTGGGCCAACAGCGGCGGTGTTTCAACCTTCAATGGCCGGGACGTTTACCTGTACTACGACGGGACCTTCTTTCGCTGCCAGCTGCCGTCTTCTAGATCAGCCTGGCGAATTGAGAACAGCAGCGGCCAGGTGACCTTTGGCTCTTGCCCTGCAGCAGCTAGCCCGCCGGTTGCGGCCAATGACCTGACCAACAAGGGCTATATCGACAAGCTCGTAAGCGCGCTTTTAGATGAGCTGCAGGCTCTCAAGGCAGAGGTGGCTGCCCTCAAGGCCGCGACCTGAGGCCTTGCTACTGGCTTGACTTGCTCTCAGCAGATCAGTCCTGCGATCGCAACGCTGCACCACTACGCCAATGCGCCGCAATGTGCCTCAGGGAACCTGGCAGCAGGCACCAGTTCACGCGAGCTTGATCCCATCTCTGCTTTGAGTAGATGAGCTGGTCTGATCTGGAGCGGTTGGTGGCTGATGCAGAAAGCAGCCCGGCACTCCAGCAGGTCCTGCGCCAGTGCCATAGCCGCCAGGAGCTCCTACGCACCGCCCGCCAGCTGGGCTACCGGCTCACCAGAGCTGACTTGCAAAACGCCTGGCTGGAGCACCACAACGCAGCGGAACTGCAAGGAGCGGATAAAGCCTCCAATTACTGCGTCCCAACGCTTCTGCAAGGACTGGCGTGCTCTAGCCAGTCGCCTGCCCTAGCCAGTCCCCGAGCCCCGGGAGCCACGCAGCGAGGCTGGGCGCGGCAGCATGTAACGAAGTTGTTACATGGCTCTCATGACAGTCGGGGAAGTCTTTCTGGAGTCGATCTCTAGCGGTGTGATCACGGAGCATGAGATCTCCTGGGTTGCCTCCCACCAAGGTGCTTTTGCCCGCCACGAGGAAGCCCTGGCGCTACGGCTGGGGCGCTTGGTAGATGAGGGGCAGATCAACCTCGGCTGCCGCCTGCCTAGTCGTCTTGTCCAGCACAAGCTTGTGCTCAACGAATGGATCGAACCGCTGGGCCGGCGCCGCGGCGTAGCGGCCGCTTGCGCCTGACGCCCCAGCAGCTCCCATGACGCAAGACAAAACACTGCACTACTGGCAGAACATGCGGATCGCCATGGAGGCTGCCGGCGCAACCTCAAGTGCCATTTACAAACGAGCCCTAGCGATTACCCAGGGGCTTCCAGATCCCCTTGCCCCTCAGGATTCAGATCGGTCGTAACGGCTAGCCCCCTTTCTGAGTCGGG
>NZ_JAGQDB010000096.1:0-7667 GCF_024346495.1 Cyanobium sp. A1C-AMD
TCTTCTCCTTAGCGTATCGTTAATAATGGAATCCAGCCAAGAGTAGCAATCCCTAATCGTCAGCAAAAATAAAGCATCATCATATTGTCGAAGCAGAAAGCTAATTAGATAAAAATTAAGCTGAGAAGAATCAACATCAAGGCAGTTTTTAGCATCACGTTTAATAAGATAATTAGTAAATTTTTCGGGACTTCTTAGACCTTTTTCATGCGCAATAATTGTTTTAATTAAGGAACGACTATTAGGCTCGTGTCCTGCGCGAACTGTCTCATTAAACATAGCCTGGATAGAGTGCGTACCCGTCTTGGCAGCACCAACGCAATATAGCCTACATTTTCTAGCATATTGATCAGTATGCTTTACTCTAAATAGGAATTTTTTCAGCGCTTTAGTGTAATACATTTGGCCTATTGAGGTTAAACTACCTACAAGAAAACTTTGCTCTAATTCCAAAATACAATAATAATTTAGCACTTTATTGGGGAAAGGGCATCAAAGAGCCCTGCTCGATTGCGAATATTAACAATTATGCATGCCCGCGCCCGGTGACTAGCGCTTAATAAAAACTCTCTAGGAGCCTTTCGCGCATAGATCCCCTCAGAGCTCTTCACATACGACCCTAAAACTGCCTAGATCCCAATTATAGCCATGAATCTGAGCGGGATAATGAGTCATGCAGAAGCCTATGGGTACCTAAAAGTGTAATCGTGCACTGCTGCATCTTGTCTCCGCACCTCGCAGCGCCAGCATTTCCTTACTGTAATTAGCCAGCTCACGGATCTCGCGTCCCCGCAGGGCTGATTCAAAGTTCTGCAGGAGTCGGTTCCGGCAGGCGCCGCGCCATTGCCAGCAGCGCCGTGATGTCGTGCATCACTGCCTGTAAGCCAGTCCGGATCGAGCGGAACCCAGCCAGGCGCAGCAGGTTGAGGGCTGCTGTGCGCAGCGTGGCCATCACGCCGGCGCCATTACCCCGGTAGCGGTGGGCGTCCTCACGGAGCTGGGTGTCACGGATCCAGTGCCAGCCCTCAATGCTCCAGCGGTCGCGCACCAGTTGCAGCAGTGCTTCTGGCGTGGTGCGCAGGCTCGTCAGAAACAGGTGGGTGGCTTGAAACGGCCTGCCGTCACGAGTGCCTCTGGCCGTGACTTCCACGATCCAGCTGGTGCCGATCCAGGCCTCGCTGATGTGCTCTGGAGCCTGTTTGGCGCGCAGCGTCCAGGCGATGTCGCGGCCGTGGCCAATCTCGTGAACGTCCGCCACGAAAGGAATATGCCGCTTTCCGTGGAACTGAGATCGGATCTGACGATGCAACGTCTTCTGGTTGCCTTTCACGGTCAGCAGGAAGTCGGCTCCCTGCTCCTTGAGCTGCCGAAAAACGGGCGCTGGGTATGGAGCGCGTCCGCTTGGATGAGCACGCCGCCCAGATCCAGTTCGCCGAGCAGCTGCCGCAGCACCGCCCGCTCGTGGTTTTCGCCGGTGGCGTAGCAGGCCTGGCTGATGGCCACACCGAGGGCGGCCGAATACAGCGTGACCTGGGCAATGAACGCCGAGCCACCACCGGTTGTCGGCACGATCGACCCTCGCAAGGTCTTGCCGTCACACACCAGCTGATCGAGATCTGCTGCGCCACCGGGGATTTGGGCGATCGTCCAGTCACGGATCGCAGTGCACAGGGCGGCCACATCCACCTGTTGGAAGAAGTAGCGGAACGAGGAATCTGATGGCGGCCGCCGCAACGCCAGGCCGAGTGCCTCGGTCAGGACGCTGTGGTGGCGGATGGCGAAACGCTCCAGATCCCGCAAGCTCTGGCATCCACTCAAGATTCCGAGCACGGCCAACAGCAGCAGATACCAGGCCGGAAACCGAACCCCGCGCCGCATCCGCGCATCTGGGATTGACCTCAGATAGCTGATCAGGTCGAGATCGGTTACGGCGGAGGCGCTTTCAAGCACAAGGAGGGGGCGATTCAGCCGACCTCAACCCATGCTGACAGCCCCGGCAAGGACGCCTGTGACGGACTTTGAATCAGCCCTGCGCGTCCCCGGGAGTGGTGAAAACCCTGGGGGCTCCAACCCCGGCGTAGCAGGGGTTGGACGAGTAGCTAAGGCACCCGGCTGCGCGGCCGGTGGGCCATCGGCCACCTTGGGAAACAGCACAACGCAAAGGCGCAGCGGAACCTCAGCTGCCACCAGAATGCTCGTATGGACACAGGTAGCGGCACCATGGGGCTACTGTCATCCCCCAAACCCCACTGGCAGCTCAACCTCAGCGATGGCAGCACCGCCGCTGGCGATGGTCTGCTGAGCGGCCCTTGGCGCCTGCTGCTATTGGGTGACGGCAGCCCCACCCGGCACCTGGAGTCGCTCACGGGCAAGCCGGTGGAGATCGAGCTGATCGCCATGGCGCCTGAGCCAGCCGGCCCCCGTGCCGGCGCGCCACCGCCCCCGGAAATCGTGGAGCTCGATGGTCCCCTGCTGAGACGCCAGGTGTGGCTGCGCTGCGGCGACAAAACCCTGGCCTGGGCAGAGAGCTGGTGGAATCAAAGCCAGGCCGACGCCTACCTGCAGCAGCGGGAGCTGCCGATCTGGCGCAGCCTGACGGCCAAACGGGCCGAACTGTTCCGCGAGGTGGATGGCCTGGCCCTTGTTGCTGCTCCCTGGCTCGAGCAGCGCTTTGGCCTGGCAGGCCCCTTCTGGAGTCGCCACTACCGCTTCTTCCGCGGGGGCAAGGAGCTCACCGTGATTCGGGAGGTGTTCTCGCCAGCCCTTGAGCACTGGCTGGGCCCAGCCAAGCTTTGTCACGATTTACAAACTCAGTAACGGCTTACAGCAATTCGCGGTTGACGGATTGACGCGCCTAGTGCTGTGTCCAGCATGGGGCCACTTGCGCCGGGGAGCCTGGCCATGACTACAAGCCTCTGGTTGAGCCTCACCGACCTTGGCCGCATCTTCGGCATATCCGCCGTGCATTGCGGCCGGCTACTCAGCGATGCCGGCCTGCGCCAGCAGAACGGTGCCCCCAGCAGCACGGCCCTGCAACAGGGCCTGGCCTATCAACACCATCCCCAGGCCACCTGTCCCAACGCCGTTTGGAACGGGGAAGGCTGCGCAACCCTGCTGCAGGAGCAGGGTCTGCGGCCCATGGCCGAGCGCAACCTGATCGACCAATGGGCAGACCTGCTCAGCGCCCTGGAGCAGGGGTCCCCCTCGATCAACACCTCCGCCGAGGAAATGGCCAGCGACCTACCTGCAAATCTGGTGACCCAGGTGAATCAGGAGCTGCGCCAGCGGGGCTGCAGGTTTCAGGTAAGACGCAAGGCTTCTGCCTGCAGGCGCGCCCGCTCCAGCAGCTCCCGCAACTGATCCTCGTCGGTATGGCTGAGGTTGCTGCGTAGCAACTTGGCGTGGGGAGCATGGGCGCGCAGGCGCTCGATCACTCGATCTGGCGTGGCCTCGCGCACCAGCAGACACAGGGCCGCACTGCCGCGGGGCAGGGTCTCGCCCAGCTCGCGCATGAAGCCATCGTTGATGCCGATGTCGGAAAGGGAGCCCGAGGCTGCGCCCACGCCCGCTCCCACGGCAGCACCCAGCAGGGGATTGAGAAACAGCAGGCCCACCAAGGTGCCCCAAAAGCCACCGCCTAGGGCGCCAGCAGCGGTGAGATTGATGGCCTGACGCAGGTGCACCTGGCCCTCGCTGTCGTGCTCCACAACCACCGCATCCTCTAGGGCAATCAGCTGCTCACGCTGAATGTCCACCAGCTCGCGCCGCACCTGCTCGGCTTCTTCCGCCTTCGGAAAGCCCACCACCACAAGGCTGCCCATCATTTAAGTGCATTTAAAACCAACCTAACCAGCTTGGCGGAGCGGGCCCTCAGCCACCAGCTCGGCGCCTGGTGGAGCGGGGCATGGCCCGGCCCGTGAGCTGGGATTGAGATGGGGTTTGGGATTGGGGCTGGGATGGGGGCGAAATAGACGGCTGCCGCTGCCAACGGGGCAGGGCGAAAGCGTCATCTTCGGGCCATTCTTCCGGCTCCCTTTGTTGCGGCTCCCTTTCTTGGCTGGGCTGGCCCTGGGGCGGCTCGGCGCTGCGGCGAGAAATGGCATCAAGGCGGCGGCGCGGCCGGGCCTGGGAGCTGGGCTCAGGGCGAGCCTCCTGCCAGGGCTCGCGCCAGTCTTCCTCGTCTTCCAGGATCCAATCGAGCTTATTTTCCACCCAACGACCCAGGCCATCGAGCCGGGGCATTCCGGCGGGGCCGGCGGGCCGGCGGCCTTCGCCCCGGTTGCCGCTGCGGGAGCCGGGGCGGGCACCGGACACCCCATCTACCAGCTGGCGGCCCGCACTCACCAGGCGATCTAGATCTTTCCAGGATTCAGGCATGACCCCAGGCTAAGGATCCAGCTAGCGACGACGACCCGCCAGCCAGCGCTCCCTGCCCATCCCCACCAAGGCAATGGTGAGACCTCCGAATTCCAGGGTCCAGAGGAAAACGCCCATGGCAGTGCCGTGCTGCCGGGACCTTAGGCCGCCTGCTCGAATCTCAACAGACAACTGGCGTGCCAGCGGCCGCCGTGCAGCCGGTCGCAACAGAAGCGGCAGGCCAAACCCTGCACCCGGCGGCGGTAGGGGGCGCTGACGCCGCAATTGGGGCAAGAGGCCAGCCAGCGGGGCGCCCTGGTGCTGGAGGGCAAGGGGTAGCGGTGGCGGATGCTCACCTTGAAGCCAGCCTGGGCGCCGTTGATGGCGGCCATACGAGCGCGGAAGTGGGGGCCATGGGCCTCCTCGACACCCACCACCCGATCCACCCAGGCGTGGATCATTTCGTGGCAGAGAGTGCTGAGGGTGGCTTCCTGCGGCAGGGGATCGAGCAGGGGCCGAGACAGCACGATTTCGCACAGGGGGCGCCCATCGGGATGGCGTCCGCGCCGGTAGAGCCCGGCGGTGCGGCGCATGCGGCCGTCGCTCCAGCGCAGATCCACTAAACGCTCACCAGCCGGCGCCAGGCTGCCGTCAAACCATTCCCGGTCGAGCCGGTGAAACAGCGGCAGCAGAGGCTCAAGGGGCATGCCGCCAGGGAACGCAGGGGCTGGGCGCATTGTGCCGAGCCCCTGCGCCAGGTCTCAAGATGCAAGGCCGTCGGTCAGACTCTGCACCTCTCAAGCGCAGCTGGAATCGAGATGGATTGGGGTATCGCCCGCGAGATCGGCACCAAGGCCCTAGCGGCCGGCGCAGGCTCCCTGCTGCTCTTCTGGACCGTGAACGCCGTGAAGCTGGTGCTCAGCGCCCGCGGCATCAACCCACTGATCAAGCAGTTCTTCACCCAGGTGGCCAGCGGCCAGGTGGACGGCGCCTACATGCTCACCACCAAGAACTACCGCTCCCACGTCAACCGGCAGCAGTTCATCCGCTTTCTGGCAGGACTGCAGCTCAACAAATACCGCAACCTCAAATCCGGCAGGCCCCGGCTTGATGAAGGCCAGCTGATCCTCACGGTGAAGCTCAAAAGCGAGGGCAAAGACGAGCTGCCCCTCGACTTCACCTTCGTCAAAATTGAAGAGCAGTGGCGGGTAGACCGGATCACCAAGCTCGCCGCGGCCTGATTCAGTTGCCGTGAGCGCCGCTCCCCCCAACCAGGCCCGCGCCGGCGAACTGAGGCAGCTGCTGCAAAGAGCCGCCCACGCCTACTACGTGCTGGATGCTCCAGAAATGGAGGATTCGGTCTACGACCGGCTCTACAGAGAGCTGCTGGAGCTGGAAGCAGCCCACCCGGAGCTGATCACCCCAGACAGCCCTAGCCAGCGGGTGGGGGGCGCTCCGGCTGCGGGGTTCAGCAGCGTGGAGCACCGCATCGGCCTGCTCAGCCTCGACAACGCCTTCAACCCGGGCGACTTGGAAGCCTGGTATGGCCGGCTGCTCAAGGTGCTCGACCGCGAGCCGGCCACCCCCCTAGAGATGGTCGGGGAGCTGAAGATCGACGGCAACGCCCTGGCCCTCAGCTATGAGCATGGCCTGTTGGTGCAGGCCGCCACCAGGGGCGACGGCGAGCGGGGCGAGCAGATCACCGCCAACGTGCGCACCATCGCCTCGGTGCCGCTACGGCTGCAGCTCGAGAACCCACCTGCCTGGGTGGAGGTGCGCGGCGAAGCCCTGATCCCCGATGACACCTTTGCTGCCATCAACGCCGAGCGAGCTGCCCGCGGCGAGGCCCTGTTTGCCAACCCCCGCAACGCCTGCGCCGGCACCCTGCGCCAGCTGGATCCAAAAGTGGTGGCGGCGCGGCGGCTGGATTTCTTCGCCTACACCCTGCACCTGCCGCAAGACACGCCCCAGGGGCCCAGCAGCCAGTGGCAAAACCTGCAATGGCTGCAGGCCGCAGGCTTCAAGGTGAACCCCAATGCCGAGCTGCTGCCGAATCTGGCGGCGGTGCAAGCCTTCTTCAGCGCCTGGGACACGGGCCGCCGCGCCCTGCCTTACGCCACCGACGGCGTGGTGGTGAAGCTCAACGACCTGCGCCTCCAGGACGCCGCCGGCTTCACCCAAAAGGCGCCTCGCTGGGCGATCGCCCTGAAATACGCCGCCGAGGAAGCGCCAAGCATCTTGCTGCGGCTGACCTGCCAAGTGGGCCGCACCGGGGTGATAACCCCCGTGGCCGAATTCGAACCGGTGCCCCTGGCCGGCAGCACGGTGAGCCGGGCCACCCTGCACAACGCCGATCGCCTGGCGGAGCTGGATTTGCACGCCGGCGACACGATCGTGGTGCGCAAGGCCGGCGAGATCATCCCCGAGGTGGTGAGGGTGCTGAGCGAGCTGCGACCAGCGGGAGCCGGGCGGCTGGAGCTGCCCCAGGTATGCCCCGAGTGCGGCTCGGAGCTGGTGCGGGAGGAGGGCGAAGCGGCCACTCGCTGCGTGAATTCCAGCTGCCCGGCGATCCTGCGCGGCGCCCTGCGCCACTGGGTGAGCAAGGGGGCCCTGGATGTGGATGGCCTGGGAGCCAAGCTGATCGAGCAGCTGGTGGATCGGGGCCTGGTGGGCTCAATCGCCGACCTCTATGGCCTCGATGGGGCCCTGCTGGCCAGCTTGGAGCGGATGGGAGCCAAAAGCGCCGACAACCTGGTGACTGCCCTGGCCGCATCCAAACAGCAACCATGGCACCGCCAGCTCTACGGCCTGGGCATCCACCACGTGGGCGAGGTCAACGCCAAAGCCCTGGCCAAGGCCTTCCCGAGTGCTGCTGATCTGGCAACCGCCACGGCCAACACACCCGAGTCGATCACCGCCGTGTTCGGCATTGGCGCTGAAATTGCCCAATCGCTGCAGCAGTGGTTTGCCACCCCCGCCAACCAGCTGCTGCTGGAGGATCTGGAGCGGCTGGGCTTCTCGCTGGCAGCCGGGCCCGAGGAGCCTGGAGCTGGTTCCGAAACGCCCCTAACCGGGCAGACTTTTGTGCTCACCGGCAGCCTGCCGTCTTTGAGCCGCAGCGCCGCCCAGGCACTGATCGAGGCGGCCGGCGGCAAGGTGAGCGGCTCGGTGAGCAAGAAAACCAGCTACGTAGTGGCCGGCGAGGAGGCCGGCAGCAAACTCAGCAAGGCCCAGAGCCTGGGGGTGCCGGTGCTGGATGAAGCGGGACTCAAATCGCTCCTCCCCGCCAAAATAGCAATGGAATCCAATTA
>NZ_JAGQDB010000097.1:0-7620 GCF_024346495.1 Cyanobium sp. A1C-AMD
ACACCCGGGCCACCAGGCGGCGGGGCAGGCTGCTGCTCTCCTGCTGGTTGGGGCCGGAATAAACCACCCCCTCCCTTTCGCTGCGGCTGTCGTCCTCGCTGAGGCCGCCGGGGCGCACCACGGTCCAGTCGAGTCCGCTTTCTTCAAGCCAGCGCTCGCCCAGGCGTTTCCACACCAGGATCAAGCCAAACAGGTTTAGGGGGTGCTGCCAGCGACCGGCGCAGAGCGAACTCACCAGCACCACCCGCTTCAGGCCAACTGCCTGGCAGGCGCGGATCTGGTCGCGCACCCCGAAGGCATCCACCTTGAGGGGGCCGGCCAGATCCACTGATGGCCTGGCGCCAGTGGCGATCACCAGGGAGTCACAGCCGCTCAGGGCGGCATGCAAGGCCTCGGTGGCACTGAGATCCAGACGCCGCACATCGAGCCGCCCTTGCTGCTCTGCTTCAGCCAGGGCCGCTGGCAGCACCGAGCCGGGCCGCACGATCGCCCGCACTGCCAGGCCCCGCTTCAAGGCTTCATCCACTACGCGCCAGCCGGTTTTTCCGGATGCTCCCGTCACTGCCACCAGGCTCATCGCTGCATCTCCGCCATCACAGCACCATGTTGCTCGTTTGGGGGATTGGCTGGCAGCAGGCTGCGCTTCAGCCAGGGCCAGCACACTGATAGTCAACGCTTGTCATCGTCTTAGAGGCTGCGGGTGTGCGGTGCCTAAACCTTAAACAGCCCAGCTGGCTGCCTACGGTGAGCCTGATTGCAAAACGTTGTGGCAGGGCCAATCATTCGCGCCAGCGGGTTGAGCAAGACCTACCGAATTAGCGAGAAGCAGCCTGGCCTGGCCGGCACAATCCAACATCTGCTGCGGCGACGCCATCGCGATGTGCTGGCGGTGGATGGAATCAGCTTCACAATCGAGCCGGGCGAGATCGTTGGTTTCCTGGGCCCCAACGGCGCCGGTAAGACCACCACCTTGAAGATGCTCACCGGCCTGATCCACCCCAGCGGCGGCGAGCTGGAGGTGGCAGGCCACGAGCCCTTTCGGCGTCAGGCCCGCTTCTTGCGCCAGATCACCCTGGTGATGGGCAACCGCCAGCAGCTGATCTGGGACCTGCCCGCCCTCGATTCGCTGCGGGTTAATGCCGCTGTCTATGGCATTGCGGAGGCGGAGGCCCAGCGGCGCATTGGCCAACTCGCCGAGATGCTGGAGCTGGGCCAGGAGCTGCGGCGACCGATGCGCAAGCTTTCCCTGGGCCAGCGGATGAAGGCCGAACTGCTGGCGGCCCTGCTGCACGAGCCGGCGGTGTTGTTTCTCGATGAGCCCACCCTGGGTCTGGATGTGAATGCCCAGGCGCGGGTGCGGGATTTCCTCGCCGACTACAACCGCCGCACCGGCGCCACCGTGCTGCTCACCAGCCATTACATGGGTGACATCACCGCCCTCTGCCCGCGGGTGCTGCTGATCCACCAAGGCCAGCTCTTCCACGACGGTTCCCTGGCCGATCTCACCCAGCGGTTGGCCCCCTGCCGCCAGGTGCGGCTGGAGCTTGCCGACCTCCACCCACCGGAGGCCTTTGCCGGTTTCGGCCAGCTCGAGGCCCATCAGGGCCACCTGGTGCGGCTGCTGGTGCCGCGGGCCCAGCTCGCCGAGCAGGTGGCGGCGCTGCTGGAGCGCTTTGCGGTGGTGGATCTGGAGGTGAGTGATCCGCCGGTGGAGGAGCTGATCGGCGGTTTGTTCCGACAGCGTGATTCAAACTCCGGGGCTTCCCAGTGAGCTGGGCATGGCGGGTGGCGCGGGCGCTGCTGGGCAGTCAGTACGCGCTGATGCTCGAATACCGGGCCGAGATCGCCCTCTGGGCCCTATCTGGGGTGTTGCCCTTGATCATGCTCGGCGTCTGGAGCGGCTCGGGCGCGGCGGCGGCGGCTGGCCTCTCACCCCAGCAGCTCAGCCACTACTTTCTTGCTGCCTTTGTGGTGCGCCAGTTCACGGTGGTTTGGCTGATTCAGGTGTTCGAAGACGACGCCCTGCAGGGCCGCCTGTCGCCCTTCCTGCTGCAGCCGCTTTCGCCGCTCTGGCGATACCTGGCGGCCCATTTCAGTGAACAGGCGTCTCGAATTCCGTTTGTGGCCGTGATGGTGCTGGTGGTGGGGCTGGCGGCGCCCGGCTTGCTGTGGCTGCCGTCGGCGGGGGCTTTGCTGCTGGGAATTCTGGCGATTGTGGCGGCCTTTTTGCTGCGCTTTCTGCTGCAGGTGCTCGTTACCACCCTTTGTTTTTGGAGTGAGCGGGCAGCGGCCCTCGACCGGCTGTTGATGATTCCCTATCTGTTTTTGTCTGGCATAGTTGCACCCCTGGACACCTTTCCTCCAGCGGTGCGGCGGCTGGCCCTGGCCACTCCCTTCCCCTGGATGGTCGACTTCCCCGCCCGGCTGCTGGCCGGCGAACCGGTGAATGTGGCTTTGGGTTTTGGGGCGATCGCCGCCTGGTGCCTGCTGCTGCTGCCGATCGGCCACTGGCTGTGGCGGGCGGGCCTGCGCCGCTACTCGGCGATGGGGGCGTGAGGGAGTTTGCGCGCTACTGGCGCAGCCTGCGCTGCTTTTGGGGCACCTCCCTGGCGGCCGAACTCGAATACCCGCTCAATGCCTGGATCGAGCTGCTGTCGGTGCTGGGCAACCTGGCAGGCAGCGTCTTTGTGCTGCAGCTGCTGTTTGGTGGTGGGCCCCAGCT
The DNA here is from genome assembly GCF_024346495.1 of Cyanobium sp. A1C-AMD. NCBI lineage: Bacteria > Bacillati > Cyanobacteriota > Cyanophyceae > Synechococcales > Prochlorococcaceae > Cyanobium > Cyanobium sp. A1C-AMD. Next base: position 2,723 of record NZ_JAGQDB010000097.1, read on the forward strand.
GGGTGGCTGGAGCTGGAGTGGCGCTTTGGTGGTGCTGGGCCTCTACACGCTGCTGGATGGGTTCACCACCTGCGTGCTGCAGCCCAACCTCAGCCGCATCGTTAACCACGTGCAGACCGGCACCCTCGACTACGTGCTGCTCAAGCCAATTGACAGCCAGTTCTGGCTGTCGGCCCGCACCGTGTCGCCCTGGGGGCTGCCAGGAATATTGGCTGGCCTTGGCTTGATCGCCTGGGCCCTGCTGAACAGGGGTCCTGGGGCTCCATCCGGCCTGCCGGCGGCTGGGCCCGTGCTGCTCTCGCTGGCGCTGCTGTTTGCAGCCCTGGTGATTCTCTACAGCCTTTGGTTTGTGTTGGCGGCCCTCAGTATCTGGTTTGTGAAGGTGTGGAATGCCACCGAGGTGTTGCGCTACACCCTGGTGGCTGGCCGCTACCCGGTGAGTGCCTATCCGCCGGCGCTGCGGCTGCTGTTCACCTTTGTGCTGCCGGTGGCCTTCCTCACCACCGTGCCCGCCGAGGCGTTGCTGGGTCGGGGTTCGGCCATCTGGGCTTTCGGTTCTTTGCTGGCCGCCGGGCTTTGCCTGGCTGGCAGTCGCCTGCTGTGGCGCTACGCCCAGCGCTTCTACACCTCGGCTTCTAGTTGAGCGGAGCTGCGGGTCAGCGCGCCATCATCGATCCACCGGCTCTCCCCAGTTGCTGCCGCACCCCATGGTGATCCCCGCTCCTGCCAATCCCACCTCCAGCATCAGGGAGGAGCACTGGTTGCAGCGCTGGTATCCGGTGGCCTATCTGCAGGATCTCGACCCTCGCCGCCCCACGGCCTTCACCCTGCTGGAGATGGATCTGGTGCTGTGGTGGGACGCTGCAGGCCAGCAGTGGTGCGCCTTTGCCGACGTCTGCCCCCACCGGCTCGTGCCCTTGAGCGAAGGCCGCCTCAACGAAAGGGGTGAGCTGGAGTGCCCGTATCACGGTTGGAGTTTCAACGCCCAGGGCAGTTGCACCGCGATCCCCCAGGCCGAAGCCGCAATCGACGCCAACCCACGCAGCTCCTGCCGCCGCTACGCCACAGCCAGCGCCCAGGGGCTGCTGTTTGTGTTTGCCGGCGACCCGGCCACGGCTGCGGCGGTGCCCCTGCCGCTGGTGCCCGTGCTCGAGGAACCCGGCTGGCTGGTGCAGGACACCTTCCGCGACCTGCCGATGGATGCCCTCACCCTGCTGGAGAACGTGCTCGATGTGAGCCATGTGCCCTTCACCCACCACCGCACGGTGGGTAAGCGCCAGAACGCCGCTCCGGTGGTGGCCGAGCTCACAAGCTTCGGGCCGGAGGGGTTCACCGCCACTTGGCCCGAGGGCCCGCGCCGGGGGCGCCTGGGCAGCCAGTTCACCACCTTTCAGGCGCCGGGCCTGATGTGGCACGACCTCACGGCGAAGGGATTTGCCCGCTTTCTCACGGTTGTGTATGCCACGCCGATCCGGGCTGGGGAATGCCGCTTGTTTGCCCGCTTTCCGTTTCAGTTCCGCTCGCTGTTGCCCAGGCTCCTGCTGCGGGCTCGGCCGGTGTGGTTGCAGCACATCGGTAACCACACGGTGCTCGAAGACGACCAGGTGTTTCTGCACTGGCAGGAACGGGTTCAAAACCAGGCGAGCTTCCTGCCCACCAGCGCCGACATCTACGTGCGGGCGTTGCACAAATGGGTCAAAGATTTTGCTGGCCAGCCATGCCCAGGCTCCGCCCTGCCGCCCCGGCTGGGTCGCTCAGCCCTTATGGATCGCTACGACAGCCACACCCGCCACTGCCGTGCCTGCTCCGGTGCCCTGCGACAGATACGCCGCTGGCGGCCGCTAGTGCTGGTGGCCCTGGGGGTGGAGCTGCTGCTGGCGGCCTGGCTGCCCGGGCTGACGGCCCGGTTGACCCTGCTGGTGCTGCTTGGCGGCAGCGCCCTGCTATTGCGGCAGCTAAATCGCTGGGAGCGCCAGCTATTGCGCGGCGACGGCCACCCACCCCGCAACGCCCTTTAGGCGCAGCTGGCGAGGGCGCTGCGGATGGTTGCTTCGCTGACGTCGTTGCGGATCTCAACCCTGCCGATGCCGGTGGGCAGCACGAAGCGCACCTGACCCTCCCTCACCTTCTTGTCGCCCTGCAGGCAGGCCAGCACGGCGTCGGGATCAAGGGCTGGCCAGGCCAGCGGCAGACCTGCTGCGGCGATTACGGCCCGCTGGCGCGCCTTGTCGCTGGCGCTCCACAGGCCCATGGCCAGGGAGATTTCGCCAGCCGCCAGCATGCCCAAGCCAACGGCTTCGCCATGGAGGTAGGTGCCATAGCCGCAGAGGGTCTCCACCACGTGGCCCAGGGTGTGGCCGTAGTTGAGGATCGCCCGCAGGCCCCCTTCGTGTTCGTCGGCGGCCACCACCTTCGCCTTGGCGGCGGCGGAGCGCACCAGAATTCTTTGCAGCAGCTCGGCTGACAATGTGTTCAAGCTGGCCAGCTGAGGGCCGTTCGCCTCAAGCTCGGCAAGCAGCTCGGAGTCGCCGATCACGCCGTATTTGATCACCTCGGCCATGCCAGCGCGAAATTCGCGCTCCGGCAGGGTGGCAAGGCTGCTGGGGTCGATCAGCACTAGGCGCGGCTGGTGAAAAGCGCCGATCAGGTTTTTGCCGCCTGGGTGATTGACGCCGGTCTTGCCGCCGATCGCCGCATCCACCATCGCCAGCAGGGTGGTGGGCACCTGAACCACGGCAATGCCTCGCAGCCAGGTGGCTGCCGCAAATCCCGCCATGTCACCCACTACGCCACCGCCAAGGGCAACGATCAGCGAGCCCCGCTCCAGCCGTCGGGCAAAGGCTGCGTCATGGATCAGCCCCACGGTGGCTGGGGTTTTCTGATCTTCTCCCGCCTCGATCACCAGGGTGCTGGCATTAAGCCCCGCCTCGCTGAGGCTCTGCAGGGCAGTGGCGCCGTAATGGGCTTCCACCACGGCGTTGGTCACCAGCAGCACCTTGGTGCCTGCTTTAAAGCCCAGACCCCGAATCTGGTCGCCCAGACTCAGCAGGGCTGCCGAGCCGATGATCACCGGGTAAGGGGAAGCCTGCAGCTCCACCCTGATCGTTTGCAGATCCATAGGGCGATCATTATCTAGCCCAGGTACTTTGCCTTGTATGAGCGAGGCCAATCTCCGCAAGCGCACCGCCACGGCCTGGGGCTTTTTGATCCCTGCCCTGGTGCTGATCGGGCTGTCGGTGCTGATCCCGGCAGCGATGGCATTGGTGATGAGCTTCAGCCAGGCCGGCCTCGATGTGAGCGAGCCGCTGCGCTTCGTTGGCCTGGCCAATATCCGGCGCCTGGTGGCCGACCCGATGTTTTTCCGGGTTACCGGCACCACCTTTTTGTATCTGCTGGGAGTGGTGCCCCCGATCGTGGTCGGCGCCCTGGCCCTAGCCGTGCTGGTCAACCGCCAGTTGCCTGGGATCCATTGGTTTCGCGGTGCTCTGTACACCCCGGTGTTGGTGTCGATCGTGGTGGCGGCCATTGCCTTTCGCTGGATCTATGCCGAAAACGGCCTGATAAACGGCTGGCTCACCGCCCTGTTGGGCAGCCGCTTCGATCCCATCGGTTTCCTCACCTCGCCGCTGCTGGCCCTGCCGTCGGTGATGCTCGTGACCCTCTGGAAGGGCCTCGGCTACTACATGGTGATCTTTCTGGCCGGGCTCCAGGGCATCTCCCCCGATCTCTACGAGGCGGCGGCCCTCGATGGCAGTGAGGGCTTGCGCAAGCACCTAGACATCACCCTGCCGCTGCTGCGGCCCTACATCACCCTGGTGGCGGTCATTTCCGCAATTGCGGCCACCAAGGTGTTCGAAGAGGTGTATTTAATGACTCAAGGTGGCCCTGCCGATTCCACCCGCACCCTCGTTTACTACGTCTACGACCAGGCTTTTGCCGAGCTGGAGATCAGCTACGCCTGCACGATTGGTTTGGCATTGTTTTTAATCGTGCTGATGCTGAGTTTGGTGCGCTATCTCTTCGCTGGTGATCGCGGCCTCACTTGAAGAGCCTGTTACCAGACCAGTCCCGGAAGTCTGCCTAGGGTTAGTCCGCCTGAAATGACGGCAATGGCTTCCTCCGGTGGCAAAACTCGCTCCAGCCTCAGCGAACGCCAGATGGTGGGCCTGTTCAGCCTTGGGCTGGGAGTGGTGCTGTTTCTGTTGATCCTGATGCGGGGCCAGCAGGCCGCCCGCGAGGGCAACCAGGAGATCAGCAATGACACCTATTGGGTGCTGGTTTCGCCACTGGTGTTTTCCGCTTTTGGCGTGGTGTTGTTGCGCTCCCCCAAGGCTGGGGTCGGCGCACGGGGACGGGCGCTGGAGCAGTCGCAGCGCACCACCCAGTCGGCCCAGGCTGCCCTAGCCAGGGTTGACGAGGGGGCTAGCCAGCAGCTGGCCCAGGCTCGCGCCGAGGCGGCGGCGGCACTGGCAGCGTTGGAGTCGCTCCAGGGCGAACAGGACAGAACCGCAGCCCAGGCGGGCGCAAAAATTAGGGCTTTGCAGGCTGAGCTCTCTGCAGCCCAGCAGGCTCGCGTTCAGTTAGAGGCCAACCTGCGCCGCGATCTGGTTACCCAAACAGCCGACACCAGCGATACTTTGGCGGCCGTCCAGTTGGTGGAGGGCCAGCTGGATGCCTTCGCCGGTGGCTTCAATGATCAACTGGCAGCGGCTCGGCGTCAGCTCGATGGGTTGATTGCCAGTCAGGAGCAGCAGCTGGCCCAGCTACGCAGCGAGGCAAGCCAAGCCCAGGCGGCTCTAGACCAACTTCGCGGCGACCAGGAGGCCCAGGAAGTGGTGGACCGTTTGGAGCAGGGCGCGCCAGCTTTTGTGGCTGCCGCCCCAACAACCGCTACCGGT
>NZ_JAGQDB010000098.1:0-7588 GCF_024346495.1 Cyanobium sp. A1C-AMD
CGGGATGCGGCTAGACGAAAAAGGAAACATCTATGTGGGCACCTTGGAGGGCATCCACGTGCTCAATCCCCAAGGCAAACTCATCGGTAAGTTTCTGATGGCGAAACAAACAGCCAATCTGAGCTTCGGTGGCGCCAACAACGATATTCTCTTCATTGGATCCAGCGACACCCTGTGGGCCGTGAAACTGAAGGCACGCGGCCTTGTGCCACTGCGCACGCTAGCGGACAACCCCTAACTCAGTTTCCTGAAGACGCAGGAGCATTATCCAGACGAATGACACGGGAGCCGTTGTTTCCCACGGCTCCTGCAAAACTATTGATCAGACTGGGATGAATGGCGGCTCCAATGCTTTCAGCCTGGCGCTGGGGAAACAACACCTGAAAGGTCAGAGAACCACTGACCCCAGTTAGCTCATCATAATTGGAAGCGAGAGTCGCGCTCCAAGAGCGCGCAAAAGAATAAGTGAACTGCAACTGTCCTCCAACAGCCGAACCGGTGCTATTACTACCCACTACATAAACCCTGGGCTGAACTGCGAGACCTGGATAGCCCGTTGGCAGCGACACTTGAAGATTAACGGATGCCAAAGGGGTGTCCCCAGAAGCAGTGGCTCCGGGGGGCGTCATGGGCAGCCCCATTGTTAACACCAACTGATAGTCCCGCTTTGTATATTCAAATGCAGCCCCAATCTGTTGATAATACTCGCCCTGCTGCCAGAGGCTATCGTAGCCAACACTGGCACCACGAAACGCATTGCCCTGTTCAAACAGTGTCCTCACACCAAGGCGCGCACTCTGACCGAAAGCCTGAAAAAAATCCGAACCAGCAGAAGCACCGATCAACGGCTTCTCCGATGCAAAAATCTTGGCATCAAAAAAATATCGATCGCGCGCTGTTTGAGCAAGGGGAACGATATAGTCATATTCAAGCCGATTAGATGAATATGGCTGGGGAATCACCAGCTTGATCATCTGAGAGGCGCCAAGCTTCAACGGCTCTTTTGCAGCGCGTTCATGGCTTTGTGCCGGAGCAGCGAGAATCAAAACCCCCAATGAAAGTGCTGCTTTGCCACCAATCAGGCGCCCAGTTTGATTCATTACCGCTGAGACAGTGAAGCAAGGCCTTTTGGAGCAATAATGCAAACAGACAGCAGCGCCAAAGCCAGAGCCACCCAGGCACCCCAGCCAAACAACGTTGAGATTGGAAGCTGAAGCGCTTGCTGCAGAGTGCCTCCACCAAAGGCAGCCAAACCAAAGCCCAGCTGATACGAAGCAATCAACAGGCCAGCCACAAATTCACCAAGCCAATTCAGTCGCTTTTGCCCAAAGCTGATGATCAACGGCAACATCGCCGAGCAGCCGAAACCTGCAAGAGCGAAGAGCACAAGGGCGCTGCTGTCGTCGCCAGAAGTCAAACGGCTGATGGCCACCAGGACGACAGCCAGAAAAACTGGCAAGCCGGGCAGGAGCAATTTAGGTGTAAGCCAGCGGGATACACCTGAGAAGAACAGCCTTCCGATGGTAACCATCGCCCAAAATACAGTGAGCGCCATCGAAGCAATCTGAGGCTGGCTTTCCACACGCCGAGACATCAACAAAACCGACCAATTGCCATTCAAGGTTTCAATCAGCCCATACAGAATAGCCACCAGCACAAACAGCACCAATAGCCCAGGGGCTCCCGGCTGGAGCCCAGCCATTGCGCCCCCGTCCTGAACGTTTGAACTCAGTTGCAACGGCTGGGCACGACACGCCACCAGAAGAAGCGCCGCTGCCACCAGCACAATCAGGGGAAGCAGCCACCAGATGCCGGGTCCGACCACCAGAGCGGCCAACGCAGGGGCCAAGGCAGTGCCCAGACCCAGCAGAGCATTCAGCATCAGAATCGACTGATCCACCCGTTGCGGCTGGAAGTCGGCGATAAAGGTATTCAGGAGGGGCACCACAGCGCCAAAACCAAACCCCATCAGTGCTGTTGCCGTCAGCAGCATCGGCAGGGCAACTGTGGGCTCATGGATCCACAAAGAGCTCAGCAGAAGCACACCCATCGAGGCCGTGTCGGCCATCAATCCGAGCAACAAGAGATCTTTTGCTCCCCAAAGCCGGGAGAACTTTCCGCCCAGGAAAGAAGCTGCGATGGCAGCGATCACCTGTGGCAAAAAGATCAAGCCATAGGAACTGCTTGACAAGCCATAGCCGTTCGTTGACGTCAGAACCGTACTGATGGCGGGGAAGGTTACCAACGCGACCCCTTGCATCACACCGACCAGGAGAAGCACTACCTGCTCAAGGCTGTGGTCTGCCGTGGATTCAGGAACAGCTCGGAGCTGGGCGTCAGATAGATCGCGCATCAGAAATCGGATTCACAAACAGCCAAAAACGATTCGGGGCGATTTGCATCAGTCAAGGGTTTATGAGTTGATGCCCCCTGCAGGCAGATCGTACCCCGGTTGCCCTGAACGGACAGCACCATCCCAATCCGCCTTCGGCAGCTTGAAGGTCAACGGATTCCACCGGCCATTGGCCATGCGGTGCCAGCGGGCGCTGACATGGGTTCGTCACAGGGTGCTGGCCACCGACATGATCGGTAGGTTGCACTTCTGGCCCGGATGCCCCGCTTCCTGCTGGTCTGGGTCTACGGGCCCTGGGGCGCCTCCGCCGCCGTCAACCTGACGGCCCTGCGCCTGATGGTGTCTGATGACTTCAGCCTGCGAAGCCATGGCTGGAGCCTGATCGGCAGCGGGTCTATCTGCTTTTCGATCGGCTGCGTCTGCAAGGTTTCCTGGGAGCTGGCCAAGATCAACCGCAACCTGGCCCGCGACCGCCAGATGCTCGAACACATCGCATTGCACTAGGGCCGCCATGACACCCAGACGCCTTACCCCGAGACGGCTGCTCGTGGTGATCACCCTGCCCTGGATCGCCGCGGCAGCCGTCATGCTGCTCCTCACCAAACTGCGCGATGGGGACGTGCGCTGGCACTGGGGCTTGTTTGGCAACGCGGCCATCTGCTTTTCCATCGGCTGCCTGGCCCGCACCAGCGTGATGCTGCATGAGCTGGCCCAGGAGGAACAGCGCCGCAGCCGGGCTGCCCTTCCAGGAGCCACCCCCCCGCCATGAGCGTGCATCGACATGGGGCTGGGGCCCGGAAGGCTCGACGCTGCAACGCTCGACGCAATTTGGTAATCGCCGTGGTCGCGGGATGGGTCACTGGCCTGGCTGGCGGATCGGCCAGCTGGAGCCAGCCCCCCCTGCTCAAGCCTTCGGCCACCTTGCTGCGCAGCCTGCAGCGCTTTGAACGCGACCTCCAGGCCCTCGACCTGGCGGTTCCGGGCGATCCCCAGGCGATGGACCCGAGGGCTGCGGCACCGGATGGGGAGATCCTGGAGCTGCTGCAGGCCCCGTCGGCGGGAGCCATCCCCACCACGACGGCAACCGTCAGCGTGGTGCGCCGAGTGAGCCTGAACCTGCCCACCGCCCTGGAGGTGGCCGTCCGCAACGACCCCGATCTGGCCGCCCAGGTGGCCGCCGTGAACGAGCGGCAGGGGTGGCTCACCTCGGTGCGTGGTCGCTTCTGGCCGGAGCTGGCCCTGCTTGTGAGTGGCAGCACTAGCCAGAGCCAGACCACCAATCGGGTGGGGGAAGACAACGTGGGCATCTATCCAGCCGGATCACCCTTTTTGGTGGAACCGAACGGCTGGAACCGAATCCAGGAAAACCTGCAGATCGGAGTGGCCGGCCTTGGCCTCGACTGGGAACTGGTGAGCTTCGAGCGCAATTCGGCCTTGGCTGAGGCCAAGAATGAACTGAGCGCTTCACGGCAGCGCTATGCCAACCGGCTACGCCAACTTCAGCTCGACGTCAGCCTGGCCTACTACGGCCTCCAGCTCGCCGAACAGCTGCGGCGCGTGCGCCAGGTGGTGTTGAGCAACGACAGCCTGATAAGAGAGGAGGTGCAAGCCCTCAAGCAGTCGGGTCTGGTGCCGCGGCTGGATCTGTTGCGGGCAGAAGCCGAGCTGCAGCAGAGCCGCTACCGGCTGGAGCAGGCGGAGGCCCTGCGCGCGAGCCGCGAACGCCAGCTCAGCAACCTGATCAACGTGCCTTTCGACATCACGGTGACGGCGCCGGAGGCCATCGCCCTCCAGCCGCCCTGGCCCCTCGACCTGCAGCAGACCCTTATTCAGGGCTTCAATGACAACCCCCAGCTGCTGGCCCTGCAGGCCGCCCGGGATGCCCTGCTGCGCCAGGCCGACCGCCGTGCCGCCGAGCTGCTGCCCAGCCTGCGGCTGTTTGCCCAGGCCAGCGTGGCGGAGGTGCTCTCGAACAAACCGGTGATCGACCTGCAGGGCTGCTGCGCCGCCACCAACATCCCCGAGCTCTACAGCCAGAGCGCGGACTGGGCCGCCGGACTGCAGCTGCGCTGGCGCCTGTTCGACGGGGGGGTGACCAGTGGGGCGGCGGCGGCCAGCCGTGCCGCGGCGGTGCGCACCGAACAGACGCTGGCCCGGGAACGCAACTCCATCCGTCAACGGCTGGAGGCGGCGTTTTTCGATCACCGCGCCGCCCTGGGACAGATCGTGGCCTCCCGGGCCTCCTATGCCGCCTCGCGGGAGGCGTTTAGGGATGTGCGGGCGCGCCATCAACTCGGACTCGCTGACTACACCGATGTGAGCACCACCATTCGCCTGCTCACCCAGGCTATGGAGGGCGTGGCCGAGTCGATCACCCTCGCCAATGTGAGCTACTCCCAGCTGCTACGCGAACTCCTGCCTGTACCAAACGAACCCGGCCAGCCCGTCAGTCTTCCCCTGGTGCTCGAGCCTGCTGGCGGCGCCAGCACCAGGCCCAGCCGCGCCACGCCAACAGCACAACCAACACCGCAAACCAGAACCACACCTCCGGCGCGTTGGCGTGCAGCAGCACCACCAAAAGGCTGATCTCAACGATCAATAGCGGCAGCTCCCGGCGCAGGGGCGTCCTCATGGCCTCTCCTCTCTCCTCATGGCAACCCTCCCGCCTGCCGCAGGGACGGGCGGTCCTGACGCTGCTGGCCCAGGTTGCGGTAGCTGCCTGTGACGTCGCGCAGCACGGGCAACACGTAACTCAAGGGGGTGCGCCACTCCACGTAGCCATGGGCCTTGAGGGTGAGACCCTCCCGAATGGGGAACACACTGCTTCCCCGCGAGAGGGTCCAGCGGTAGCCATCAAAACTGCGGGCGCCGGGGTCCAGGCCGATGTTCACCCGCATCACCGGACCGTTCTTCACCAACGCCTCCGCCAACTGGGGATTGCCCATGGTGGTGTCCACATCTTCCCGGGTGGCAGGCAGCACACTCACCTGTTGCACCCGACCCTGCACTCCCCCGAAACGACCACGCTCATTCCAATCGGGCACCACTTCCATCGGCAGCCGGGGAGGCAGACGCCTGGCGTCGGCCGGTGAGAAATAGGCCACTGCCAGCAGGGGATCACCGAGCTTGCCGCCGAGGGTACCGAGGCGCTGGCCGGGTTTGACTGTCTGGCCGCGCACCACCTGCAGGTCGAGCACCTGGCCATCACGATCCGCGATCAGGGTGCCTTCGTAGGCCAGTCGCACCTTGGTCACCTTGATGGCTCGGCGGCTGTCGTCAATGCGATAGCGACGGCGCTGCTGCTCAGTTTCGATCTCCAGCTTCACCTTCTCAAAGACATCTTCGGCTTCCTTTTCGCCGATGCGCAGATTTTCAATGGCCACCTCCAACTGGGTCGCCCGATCCTGGGTGGACACCACCTGCTCCGCCAGCGGGGCCACCACCTCCTCACGGGCCAGCAGGCGGAAATCGGCAACTTTTTGGTTGTAGGTCTGGCGCAAGCCAGCCGCTGGCGCTCCCGGGTCAGCTTGGTGAGGGCGGTATCTCGCACCGTGCGGGCAGCCTGGAGACGCACCCCATCGCGGCGGTCGAGATCGGTATTAATGGCGATCAACTCCGCCAGATCCCGCTCCTGTCGCCGCAACTCCTGCTCCAATGCCGGCAGATAGAGCCGGAGCAGGGGCTGCCCGCGACGAACCGCCTCGCCCACCGCTACGGGAATCTCCAGGATCTGCCCGCCGGCACGGGCGTCAATCACCTTGGCTCCTCCCGGCACGATCATCACGCCACGGCCAACCACCTCCGTGGGCACCGGCCAGAAGCAGACCCAACCTACGGTGAGCGTCACCAGCCCAGCGAGGGCAAACAACACCTGGCCTTCCGGATCGGCGGCCTGGCGACGAACCCAGCTCCAGGCATCAGCAGCCAACATTCACCGCCCCAGACGCTCCCGCAGATGGTCGCCCACCCGCAGGGCATTGGCGATGGCCGTGAGTGAGGGGTTCACCGCGCCGATGGTCGGCATGAAACTGGTATCGACCACGTAGAGGTTGTCGAGGTCATGGGCCTTGCAGTTGAGGTCCAGCACTGAGGTGGCCGGATCGTCGCCGAAGCGGCAGGTGCCGGCCTGGTGCGCCACGGCGGCAATACCCATGGCGTTCTTGACATAAATCTGGCGCTCCACCAAATGCTTCTTGAGATAGAGCTGGTCCAGCATCCCGGTAAGCCGGCCGTAGAGCCGCTGGGCGGCGGTTGGGTTGTTGGGCGTGTAGTCCAGATGAATCTGGCCCTCGCCATCGATGGTCACCCGGTTGTTGGGGTCGGGCAGATCTTCCGATGAGATCCAGAAATCGACAGCGTGCTCAGCGATTTTGTCCATCGACCAACCCGGCATCAGGAAGGTTTCGAGCGGCGCATAGCCCTTCATGATCGTGCCGTTGGTCTTACCCGTCATCTGGATATTGCCCATCGGGTAGTCAAAGTCGGCATCCCCCAGATACCAATCGTTGATCGAAAGCGTCTTCTGGAACACGGTGGTGTTCGGCTCGTGGGCCAGGGCCACCATCGCCTTGCTGTTGTGGGACATGTAATTGCGTCCCACCTGGTCGGAGCTGTTGGCCAGACCGCGGGGGTGCTGGTCGTTGGCTGACATCAGCAGCAGCCGGGCCGTATTGGCGGCACCACAACTCACCACCACCACATCACCCCGCACGGTCATCGGTTGACCATCCCGCTCCAGCTGCACGGCCTGCACGCTGCGGCCCGAGGCATCGGTCTCCAGGCGACTCACATGGGCCCGGGTGAGCAGCGAGACATTCGGAGCAGCCAGGGCCGGCCGCATGCCGAGCACGTCCGCATCGGATTTGGCATGCACCAGACAGGGGAAGCCATCGCAGCAATTGCACCTGCGGCAACGGCTGAAGGCCATGTTGGCCTCATCCAGCATCACCCCGGTAGGGGCATGGAAGGGATGCAATCCGGCCAATCGCAGATCATCCACCAGCTTCTGGATGCGGGGCTCATGGGCCACCGGCGGATGGGGATAGGGGCCGCTGCAGGGGGGCTCGGTGGGATCTTCGCCCCGCTGACCATGCACGTGGTACATCTCTTCCGCCCGCTGGTAATAGGGCTCGAAGTCGCTGTAACGCAGCGGCCAGGCCGGCGAAATGCCGTCGAAGTGATGCAGCTGCTCAAAATCCTGCTGACGCAGGCGGAAGTGGGCCGCGCCATACATCT
>NZ_JAGQDB010000099.1:0-7409 GCF_024346495.1 Cyanobium sp. A1C-AMD
TCAACCGCTGGGACTTGACCGGTCCCCAGTCCTTCTCCGCCAGGCGACGGTTGAGCTCCTCCAGCTGGAAGAAGGCCTTCTGGCGCAGCTCACCGGCCTTGCCCTGCTCGATCACCGAGAGGTTGCCGTAGGAGATCACCTCAAACTCGGCTTCCGTGCCCCATTCGCAGGCGGTGTACTGGGGCCAGCCGTTACGGCGCCGCCAGTTGAGCAGCATCTTCCCGAAGGCTCTGCGGGACTCGTCCTGCCAGTCCAGGACCGCCTGGTAGGTGCGCTTGACGGGCTTTTTTGCTTGTGCCATAGCCCAATCCTAAGTGCTGCTTGGCAATGCAAGCCAGAGCTTGTTACAGCTTGGCAGCCTGCTTTCGGTGGTTTCCTGGCTCGGCCAAGAGCTGCTTGACCTGTTGGCCGGTGAGAACCCGGCCCGTCTGGGCCTGGAAGCGCAGAGCCAGCGTGTAGGGGTGGATGCCGGGATGACGACGGGCCAAGGCCTGCAGCTGCCTGCGGAGTTCGGGCCTGTTCATTCGCTTGGCCCTCCCGCAGGCCCGATGTCCAGGACCGCCCGGGCCTGCTCGATCGAGCGACACACGGCCGCCACTCCGCCAAGCTCCTGCACGAGGCGCAGAAACGCCTGCTGCTCCTGGCTGACGGTTCCGGAGCTCGTCTTTATCTCCAGGGCGACGAACTGGGCGAGCCGCTGGCCGACCAGCTCTGGCGTGATCTCCAGGGCCCGTAGCCCGATCAGGTCGCTGCTGCCCTTGCAGAGCCCGAAGCGCACGAAGCGCCCTTGCTGGTCGACCAGGGCGCCGGTGTTGTTGCGCCAGAGCCGCACCGCGCCGCGGCCGCAGGCCAGGCGGATGCGCTGCTGGATCTCGTGTTCGGACGGGGAGGAGGCCATGCCCCCTGTTGCCGGGCCGGCCTATCGCTGCTGCCGAGCAGCCCAGACATGCCTCGCCCAGCCCGGCTTGTAGCCACGTTCCTGCTCCCTCTGCAGCAGGTCATCGAAGGTCCGGCAGCCTGCTGCAGGGTGCATGCGCCGAGGCCTCTGCTGCTGGTTGGGTTTGGGCCGGTGGCGGACTGAACCCGTGACTTCAACCAGCTCGCCCTCAAGCTGCTGCAAGCCGCGCCGCTGCTCATCGCGGTCCTCGTTCAGGAACAGGTGGCCGCAGTCCGGGCAGACCTGCGCTGCGCTGGGACAGCTGCAGAAGCAGACCGGGCAGTCCTTGATCGGAATCGAGACGCCTTCCCGCCGGCGCCGACCGGCCAGGTTCCAATCGCGCTCATCGGTAGGCAGGCCGTGGTGATGGGCATTGCCGACGTGATCGAGGATCACCGCCTCCTGCTTCCCAGGTGCGGGCCGCAGGGCCCGGCCGACCATCTGCAGATAGAGCGACAAGGAAGCGGTGGGTCGCATCAGGATCGCGCCACCCACCGAGGGGATGTCGGTGCCCTCGGAAATGATCATGCAGCTGGTGAGCACCTCCACCTCGCCGGTGCCGAGCCCGGCGATCAGGCGTTTGCGCTCCTCGGCCTGCGTGCCGCCGCTCACCGCCGCGGCCCGGATTCCCGCAGCGCGGAAGGCCGCGGCCATCTGCTCGGCGTGCTCGATGGTGCAGCAAAAGCAGATGGCGGTGCCCGGGTGCAGGCGCCGCTGGTAGTGAGATACCGCATCGCCGATGGCTGCTCGGCCCCCGTAGGCGCGTGCCGCCTGCTCCAGGTCGAACTCGCCCATGCGGCGGCGCAGCTTGCTGTTCCTGGCTCCAGGCCAGGAGAAGACCTTGGGCCTGGCGAGCCAGCCCTGCTCCACCAGCCAGGCGGCCGAGGGGCCGAGCACCAGGGCCTCGAAATAGCCGCCGTCCTCCACGCCCAACCCCTTGCCGTCGAGGCGTTCGGGGGTGGCGGTCTTGCCGATCAAGAGGGCATCAGGCCAGGCCTCGATGATCCGGCCCCAGGCATTCCCGGCCACCAGGTGGTGGGCCTCGTCCTGAATGATCAGATCCGGCGCTGACAGCTGCCCCAGCCGCCGGGCCACGGTCTGCACCGAGCCAACCGCCACCTGCCGGCCCTGCAGCCGGAGGCCGGGGGCGATGACATCGGCTTCCAGTCCCCAGGCCCGCACGGTGCCGCAGAGCTGCTCGATCAGCTCTGCCCGGTGGGCCAGCACCAGCACCCGCCGGCCCTTGCCGGCCGCGCCCTGGACGATCGCACCGATGGTCTGCCCCTTGCCCGCACCGGTGGGCATGACGGCGCAGACCCGGCGATGGACCTTGAGGGCGGCGCGGAGATCGGCCAGCAGCTGCTGCTGGTAGTCGCGCAGGACGATCGGGGCCATCAGGATCACAGGGGATCAGGACAGGGGCTAGCCGCTGGCCTTTCTTGGCTCAGCCTAGCGAGAGCTGGCCCAGAGCATTAGGCTGTAGTTCACGAGCAGAGTTCCCATGTCCGACTACGCCCTGCCGGTGAGTGTCTCGATCACCCAAGAGCAGCTGGCCTGGCTTGATGCACGCCGTCGGCACGGCTCCCTGAGCCGCTCAGCCGCCCTGCGCCAGGTGCTCGACGCGGTGATCCACCGTGAGTCCCTGGTGCCCGCACCTGATCGCGGATCTACGGGGAACCAGACGGTCGCCAGCCAGGGCTGGTGAGCGAGATCCCATGGCCGATGCCATTGCTGCGGCCCGGGGCCGCTGGCCGGAGATCCTTGCTGCCCTGGCAGGGTTGAGCGACGCGGAGCTGAGCGATCGCCATCAGCCCTGCCCGCTCTGTGGCGGGACGGATCGCTACCGCTTTGATGACAAGGACGGCAGCGGCTCCTGGTTCTGCAACCAGTGCGGCGGCAAGGACCAGCGCGGTGGCGCCGGCTCCGGCATGGACCTGCTGATGCGCCGGCAGGGCTGGAGCTTTGTGGAGGCCGCCCGGCAGGTGGAGGCCTTCCTTGGCCTGGTGCCAGATGGCCAGAACTCTAGTTCCGGCCAGGGTTCCAGCCGCAACGGCAAGCCCTGGCGCATGCCCGAGAAGCCCCCCGCCGATGCCCCGCCGCCGCCGTTGAACCGCGGGGCCACCGCCCAGTGGGCCTACCGGAACGCCGCCGGTGAGGTGCTGTTCTGGATCCAGCGGATCCGGCTGCGCAGCAGCGGCAAGGCCTTCCTGCATCGGGTCTGGCTGGATGGGGACTGGCATCGCCCCAGCCGCCGCGACGCCTTCACCTGCGACTGGCCGGCGCCGCGGCCGCTTTACGGCCTGCCGGGCTTGGTCCAACGACCAGAAGCCCCGGTGTTGGTGGTGGAAGGCGAGGGCACCGCCGATGCGGCCGCTCGCCTGTTCCCAGGCCATGTGGTGCTCACTTGGGCCAACGGCTCCAAGGCGATCGCCAAGGCGGACTGGACGCCGTTGGCCGGCCGTTCGGTGACGCTCTGGCCCGATGCCGATGCCGCCGGAGTGGAAGCCATGCAGAGCCTGGCCGCCCTGCTGCATCCCCTCGACTGTCAGCTGCAACTGGTGGCCCTGCCGCCGGACCTGCCCCAGGGCTGGGACCTGGCTGATGCCGACTGGACGCCCCGGCAGGCCGCGCGGCAGCTGGCGAAAGCAGCTCAGCCATGGACACCCTCAGAGACAGGTGCCGATGGCAGCGGTGATGGAGCTGCGCCACCGCCTGCTCCGGCAGCGGCGGCAGCCGCCAGGCCGGCAGCACCCTTTCTCTGCCTGGGGTACGACGCCGACGCGAACTTCTACCAACCTTCCAGCACCGGCCAGGTAATCCGGCTGCCCCGCGGCTGCCACACCGCCACCCACCTGGTGGCCCTGGCACCGCTGGAGTACTGGGAGACCCTCTACCCCAGCCGCACCGGTGTGAACTGGCCGGCCGCGGCCAGCGATCTGCACAAGAGCTCCGCCGCGATGGGGATCTTTGCGGTGGAGCGCATCCGCGGCCGCGGCGCCTGGTGGGATGAGGGCCGCACCGTGCTGCACCTCGGCGATCGTCTGATCACCCCCGAGGGGGAGCACCCGATCACCAAGCCGTTCAGCTCGCGGCACATCTACCAGCGCCTCGAACGCCAGGAGGGGCCCTGCGGCGTCAAGCCCCTGACCGTGGAGGAAGCGGCAGTGATCGTCAGCATCGCCAACCGCTTCCGCTGGGAGGTGCCCGCCTCCGGCACCCTGCTGCAGGGCTGGGTGGTGCTGGCGCCGATCTGCGGAGCCCTGCGCTGGCGGCCCCACCTCTGGCTCACCGCCGGTGCCGGCTCGGGCAAGAGCCAGATCCTCGATCGCTTTGTGGTGCCCCTGCTCGGCGACCTGCGCCTGGCGGTGTCGGGCGCCACGACAGAGGCCGGCCTGCGCCAGACCATCTGCTCGGACGCCGTGCCGGTGGTCTTCGATGAGGCGGAGAGCAACGAGAAGGGCGACCAGCAGCGGATGCAGGCGATCCTCTCGCTGGCGCGGGTGGCCAGCAGCGAGAGCAGCGCCGAGATGCTCAAGGGTTCCCCCAGCGGCGATGTCAGCCGCTACCGGGTGCGCTCGATGTTCCTGATGTCCTCGATTGCCACTGCCCTCAAACAGGGGGCCGACAAGAGCCGCTTTGCCCAGCTCACCCTGCGCAGCCCCACCGAGATGGGCCAGGAGGAGCGCGAGGCCCACTGGCAGAGCCTCGATCGCGATCTCGAGCGCTACATCACCCCGCAGCTGGCGCGGCGCTTGATCGCCAGGACCGTGTCGCTGATCCCGGTGATCCGCCAGTCAGTCGTGGTCTTCTCCGCGGCTGCCGCCCACTTCGACTCCCAGCGCTTGGGGGATCAGTACGGCACCTTGATGGCCGGGGCCTGGTCGCTGCTCAGCGATGCAGTTCCCAGCCAGAAGGAGGCCGAGGAATGCATTGAGGTACACAACTGGGACAGCTACAGCCAGAGCACCGAAATCCCCGACGAGGCCCGCTGCATCCAGACGATCCTGCAGCGGCAGGTGCGGGTGGAGACCGATGACAAGCCCGTCACCCGCACCATCGGTGAACTGGTGGAGCTGGCGGCGTGCCACAGCAGTTGCGTCGACGTGAGCCCGGGTCTGGCGGCCCAGACCCTGGGCCGCCATGGCCTGCGGGTGGATCAGGAGCGCCTGCTGGTGAGCAACACCGCCAAGGCGATTGAGCACTTCCTCGTCGATACCGCCTGGCAGAACAGCTGGCCGGTGGTGCTGCTGCGCCTGAGCGGTGCGCAACGGGCCGGACCGGTGCGCTTCTGTGGCGCCGGCATGGTCAGCCGCGCCGTTGCGCTTCCCCTGGGCGTGCTGTAACCAAAAGCCGTTACAAAACGGCCAGATACAACAGCAGCGGTAACGCCCAGATCCCATGCACCGCAGGCGATCTGGGCCTCCGTAACGATGTGACGCTCCAGGGAGCACATAGAGCCCCCTATGAATTCAAAGACAAATTCACACCTTCTCAACTAGACGCTGCTGCTTGCTAATGCCTCTATATCTGAAAAAGGGTTACATCGTTACAGGCACCCCCAGAAACCACTGCCGGCCGGCCATCTCGGCTGTTACGCCCACCGTCACACCGCGTCACAACTGAAACGGCCATGACCACCACCACATCCACCTGGCTTGAGCCCATCCCCGGCCTTTGGCGGGATGAGACAGCCCACCGGTACTGGCTGGGCGATCACCTGTTCCCGGTGTCGATCACCGGCGTGCTGGCCCATGGCATGAGCGACACCGCCAAGCGATCGATTGAGGCCAAGCGGCCGATCTGGGAGCCGCGCGGCACAACGGTGCACGCGGCCCTGGAGCGCTACAGCCAGGCCCGCTTCCTGGTGGGCCGGAGCGCCGCCGATGCCCTGCTGGAAGCCGAGACCTTGCCGGGTCATCACCAGTACCGGGACTGGATCCTGCCGCTGCTGCAGCTGCCGCTCTGGGAGGAGGTGCAGGTGATCGCCAGCGAGCGGCTCACCTGCTGTCTGGCCCGCAACGTGGCCGGGGCCTTCGATGGCGCCTACGTCTCACCGGCACTGAGCGAGCGGCGGGGACGCGAGGTGCGGGTGCTCTACGACCTCAAGACCCTCTCGGCCCACGGCCGGCCCTATTCCACCGCCGCCCAGCTGGGGGGCTACATGGTGCTGGAGGCGGCTCAGGGGAACCGCTACGAGCTGGGCCAGACGATCTGGAGCAAGCCCGGCGAGGCGTTCACCAGCACCTTCTACAGCCATGAGCAGTGCCTGGCGGCCTGGGCCGCGGCCTGGAGCAGCTACTGCCTGGCTCGCAGGCCCTTCTGAGCGCCAGGGCAGCCGCGAGCTGAGTTGATGGGTTGGCTAGCAGATGCTGGCCGCTAGATTGAGCAGGCTCGGAATCATCCGAGCAACTGTTCTGGTGCTCCTCGATGGCGGACCTCCTGCTTGCTGCTTCCCCAGCGCCAGCCGCTGATGCGGTTGCTGACGCTGATCTCGACGCCCTGCTGGACGCGGTCACCACGATCAAGGCCCAGCAGAAGGAGCTGGAGCAGCAGCTTGAGCCGATGTTGGAGGCCCTCAACACGGCGATGGCCAGCGGCCAGCTGGATCCCTCCTTCTCCCACAACGACTGGTCCTTCTGCCACAGCCCGGGCCGGTTGACCTACGAGTTCCCGTCGGCGGTGCAGCAGATCGAGAAACAGCTCAAGGCCGCCAAGGAAGCAGCGATTCAGCAGGGCAGTGCCAAGGAAAAGCGCGGCAACGCCTTCTGGACCATCCGCCCCCCGAAGACCCAGCCCCTGCCGTTCTGAGTTGATGCCTTTGCGTGCTGCCAACCAGGCCGCAGCTGATCCGGTGGAGGAGCTGCGATCAGCGCCCGATCAGCAGGACGCCGATGGTGAGTCGGTGTGGGCGCCGGTGGCGGTGGATCCCAGCCGGCCGATCAGCCAGACCAACCCGCCACGGCGTTTACCCCATCACGCCCAGACCCCCAGGGCCACGGCTGGTGAGGTGGAACGGCGGATTGCAGAAGCCCAGCTGTGGATTGCACAACGGTTGCCGCTGCTGGAGATCAGGGCAAAAGCGGGCGAAAGCTGGGGGGTGAGCAACGTCAAAACGGTCAATCGCTATCTCGACCTGGCACGGATGCGAATGGTGGAGGAGCTGATCTCCGACCGCCGCCGCCACCAGGCCGAGCAGATCTTTGCGTTGAACGAATGCGCCCGCCGGGCGATGGACGCCGATCAGTTCAGCGCTGCTGTTGGCGCCTTCCGGGTGATTGCCGAGATCGGCGGCCTGCTGCGCGCACCGATCAAACCACCGGAGCCACGGGCATGAGGGTGTCCACCCCTGCCATCACCCTGTCGGCATCTGGGCTCACGCCACATGCCCCTGCAGAAGGCGGTCTGCTGCTGAGCGAGCTCGACCCCTGGGGTGATGCCGGCCTGCTGCACCTGCCCACAACCACCACAGCCG